>JAFGTI010000080.1 GCA_016934175.1 Acholeplasmataceae bacterium
GTTTTTATGGGTTAGGAGATGGAGTATCTCTAGATTTTAATCAGGCTTTAGAATACTATCATCAAGGAGCATCATTAGGTAGTGCGAAATGTGATTATGCAATTGGATTGATGTATCATACAGGTACAGGTGTTGATCAAGATGAAACTATAGCTAAAGATTACTTTAAGAAAAGTTATAATATGTTATTAGTAGAAGCTGAACATCATGATGTTGTCAGTATTCACATTTTAGGAACATTTTATTATTATGGTTTTAATGTACAAAGATATATATTTAAAGCAATAGAATGGTTTTTAAAATCAGCAGAACTCGGATATAGTGATTCACAATATATGTTAGGTATGATCTATGAAACTATTGGTGAAGATGAAAAACAAATTGAAACAGCCAAGAAATATTATGAAATGGCAGCAAAACAAGACCATCCATATGCTCAATATGCATTGGGTGTAACAGCTATTGAAGAAAAGAAATGGGTAACTGCAGTTTTATATCTAGAACAAGCTGCAAAACAACAATATGCGCTTGCTGCATTTACATTAGGTCTTTATTACCATGAGAAGGAAAGTAAAACACCACTCAAAGCTTTTGAATGGTTTATGGTTGCTGCAAAGCAGCATCATACTGAAGCAGAATATTATGTAGGACTTTACT
Source organism: Acholeplasmataceae bacterium (assembly GCA_016934175.1). GTDB lineage: Bacteria > Bacillota_I > Bacilli_A > Acholeplasmatales > Acholeplasmataceae > Peloplasma. Next base: position 658 of record JAFGTI010000080.1, read on the forward strand.
ATCAAAATGGCAAAGGTATTCCTCAAAATATTGATCAAGCAATTTACTGGTATGAAAAAGCTGCACTTAAGAAAAATAGAAATGCTTTGTATCATCTAGCGATGATATTAATTAAACAAGAAGATAAAGATTTTAAAGTTATAGCGAGATTGCTTGAACAGGCAGCAGCACAAGACCATCCTCATGCACAGTATAACTTAGCAGTTATGTATCAAAAAGGAGATGGCGTTGTTCAAGATCTTAAGCGTTCATTCTTCTGGTATGAAAAGGCAGCTAATGCAAATTTAGCCATTGCACAATATAATTTAGGTATGATATATTTTGAAGGTGCAATCGTTGAAAAAGATGAAAGAAAAGCTAAAGAACTGTGGGAAAAAGCGGCAGCACAAGGATTAGAGATTGCAGTGAAACTTATGTACTCAATTAATAATTATGAAAAGCTTCAAAAATCAAACTGGCAAAACTAATAATAATCGATCTAATAAGAAAACAGTATTTCGAGCAATACTGTTTTTTATTATCAGATGTTTATGTGAATATTTTCCCAAGTTTATTCAAATGATTGACTTGAGTGAGAATGCATTATATAATTATAGAGAAGAAACCGGTTTCTTAAATTTATCATTCAATATCAAAAAGGAGATAATATGTCATACTCTAACAAAATCAAGTATTTAGCTGTTGATCGATCCAAACTCAATAGAACGACACTTCACGATAAAACAAAAAAAGAGCTCGCAATCATAATGAATAATATACTGAGCCAAAAAATTCATGGGATCAGTTTTAGTCCTTACTTAGAAGATCAAGATCCTGGATTAGAATCGGTGATTACTGAAAAACAAATTAAACAGAGATTACAAATTATTCAACCTTATACAAGATGGATTCGTACATTTTCATGCACAAATGGTAATGAACTAACTCCAAAAATAGCACATGAGATGGGATTGAAAACATTGGTGGGTGCATGGCTAGGATCTGATCTTGAGAAAAATGAAGAAGAAATAAATAATGCAATATTTATTGCTAGAAATGGATATGCAGACATTTTAGCTATTGGAAATGAAGTCCTTTTAAGAGAAGATTTGACAGTTGAGGAACTTATTGGATACATCAAACGTGTTAAAAATGAATTACCGAACATACAAATAGGCTATGTTGATGCTTATTATACGTTTGCAAATTATCCTGAGATAGCCGATCTATGTGATGTCATCTTGGCTAATTGTTATCCTTTCTGGGAATATTGTTCCTTAGAAACATCAGTAGATTATATGAAACATATGTATAAGCTTGCACAAAGTGTTTCAAAAGGAAAGAAAGTTATCATTAGCGAGACAGGTTGGCCATCAAAAGGTAGTAGATTTGGTGAAGCTGTACCTACATTAAAAAATGCAATGGATTATTTTATTCAAACATATCAATGGACACAAGCCGAAAATATAGATGTTTTCTATTTTTCATCATTTGATGAGATTTGGAAAGCTGGTCATGAAGGCGAATATGGTGCCTTTTGGGGATTATGGGATAAAGACGGAAAATATAAATTTGATTACTAATTTGTTTTCTATAGCATAAAATAAAGCAAATCAATTAAGGAAAAGGAAAACATAATGGAAAAAATAGAAGAATTAAATATTAAAGTGGGTAATGCCATTTGCTATTCAGGATATAGACAAGGGCAGAGCCCAGCTTTAGGTAAATACCCGACATACCAACAAATTAAAGAAGATTTAATGCTTTTAAATAAAAATTGGGATTATATTAGAATCTACGATGCGAGTGAGCATGCAAGAACAGTATTAGAAGTTATCAAAAATGAAAAAATTGATGTCAAAGTTATGATAGGTGTTTGTCTAGAAGCTGAAATCAACAATAGTCAATGTCCTTGGGGTGGAATATATTCTGATGAACAATTAGAAAAAAACAAAAGAACAAACAAAAATGATATGCAAACTTTAATTAATCTTGCTGATCAATTTCAAGATATTGTTTTTTCTGTTTCAGCTGGAAATGAAGCTACAGCTGAATGGACTGATCATTTAGTTCCCGTTGAATCAGTAATAGAATATGTTAGGACATTAAAAAAAGGGATAAAACAACCTGTCACATATTGTGAGAATTATATTCCGTGGCAATGGAAATTATCTTCTCTAGTTGATGAAGTTGATTTTATATCTTTGCACACGTATCCTATATGGGAGTATAAGAGTATTGATGAAGCTGTGAATTTTACAATTCAAAATTATTACAGTGTCAAAAATAGATATCCAAATAAGTTCGTAATTATTACTGAAGCCGGATGGACAACAAAATCAAATGGTCACGGTTTTCCTCAATATAATGCAAATGAGCAATATCAAGAGATATATTATGAAAACTTATTAAAATGGAGCAACCAAGAAAATATTTTATCATTTATTTTTGAGGCATTTGATGAAGAATGGAAGGGTTCATCAGATCCGATGGAACCAGAAAAACATTGGGGTTTATTTACAATTGAGAGAAAATCTAAAAGAGTGATGAAAAAAATACCACATTATGCAAATATTTA
>JAFGTI010000081.1 GCA_016934175.1 Acholeplasmataceae bacterium
AAGATTTTTGGAGCTCATCTTGAAATATTGAATGATATTGCTGTTGCTGAAGAGGTTAGTAACCAAATTAGAGATATGAAATACTCTTATAGATATGCAATTAAGAATGTTTATGATATGTTTATTGAAATGCTATCTCAAGTTGATGATCCTTTAATCAAAGAACGTGTCGCAGACTTAAAAGATGTTCGAAATAGATTGTTGCGTATTTCCGATGGAGTTGCTGAGTCTAATTTATCTTTATTAGATCAACCATCTATTGTTATTGCACAAGATTTATATCCTTCAGACACAGCAACACTAGACAGGAAAAATGTTCAAGCAATCATTACTGAAGTTGGTGGTATGACATCTCATACAGCAATCATTGCTAAAAGTTATGAAATCCCAGCGATTTTAGGTGTTGATCATCTTTTAGAAGAAGTGAAACAAAATGAATGGATGATAGTTGACGCAATTAAAGGTATTATATATATTAATCCAGATAATGAAACCATTGAATCTTATAAGAACAAACAAAAAGAATTCTTGTTCAAGCAAGAAATTATTAAAAAGTATATTGATGTAAAACCAGTAACAAAAGATGGTACTAAAATAGAAGTGTCCTTAAACATTGGTTCTGCTAGTAAAGAAGAGTTAGAAAATGAAGCGTTTGTTGATGGTGTTGGATTATTTAGATCAGAATTTCTATATATGGAAAACTCACAAATGCCAACTGAAGATCAGCAGTTTGAAGTTTATAAAAAAGCGCTTGTCAAATTTAATAAAAAGCCAGTGATATTAAGAACATTAGATATTGGTGGAGATAAAGAGTTAAGCTATCTAGAATTACCTAAGGAAGACAATCCATTTTTAGGTAATAGAGCAATTAGACTTTGTTTCGATCATCTAGAAATGTTTAAAACACAACTTAGAGCTGCACTTCGTGCTTCCGTATTTGGTAATTTATGGTTAATGTTTCCGATGGTAGGCAGTATGGATGATATTTTACGTCTAAAAGAAATAGTTGAAGAAGTTAAGTCAGATTTAGACAAGAAAAATATTGAATACAATCCTTCATTTAAATTTGGTGTAATGATTGAAATACCTTCGATTATCATGATTGCAGATCATGTAGCTGAAGCTGTTGATTTTGCAAGTATTGGAACCAATGATCTATGCCAATATTTAACTGCAGTTGACCGAATGAATCCTATGGTTTCAAAATATTATCAAAGTTATGCTCCAAGTATGTTTAGAGTGATAAAAATGGCAATTGATGCATTTGATAAAGCAAATAAACCTTTATCAGTTTGTGGTGAATCGGGTGGAGATTTAATTGCAGCACCTATCTTAATTGGATTGGGTATGAGAAAATTAAGTATGAACAAATCATCTGTTGCAGGGATTAAACAAATGATTACGACCCATACAATTGATCAATTAGAAGAAATTGCAAATAAAGCAATTTCATTAAAAACTGAAGCTGAAGTGGTTGACTATGTCAAATCACAGCTCATAACGGAGGATTAAAAAATGTATAAAAAAACAGTTCAAGTGAAAAATCAATCAGGGCTTCATGCAAGACCAGGTTCGGACTTTGTTGCACTAGCTACAAAATTTAATTCAAATATTAAAATTAATAAAGTGGACCAACCTAATCGTGTTGCCAATGCAAAATCAATTATTTTTGTTTTATCTTTAGGGATCAAAAAAGATACGATACTTGATATTTCGGCTGAAGGTAGCGACGAAGTAGCTGCAGTTGATCAATTAGTTGCTTTAATTGAAGGTGGATTTGGAGAATTATAATTATTGAATAATTATGTAAAAATTAAAGAGGATAAAGTGGTTTTCACTTCATCCTTTTTTTATTTATCTTGGGGGTTATCTTGAATGATTGTTTGTGGTAAAATGGTTCTGTAAGAAAGCGTTATCATTTTGAATAAATATCATAAGAAATCGATACATTGAGGTGGAATCATGATTGTTTTAGATGGCAAATCGTTAACCCTAGAATCTTTAAAAAGAATTGCAAGAGATCAAGAGGAGGTTTCGATTGCTGAGTCTAGTCAAGAACTAGTTCATAGAGCTAGTCTTTTTGTGGAAAGTGTTGTTGAAGATGGGAGACCTGTATATGGAATTAATACAGGATTTGGTCATTTAGCTGATGTAATCATTGAGAAAAAAGAAGTAAAAAATCTTCAAGTAAACTTACTTAAGAGCCATGCATGTGGTGTGGGAGACCCTTTACCAGTTGATACAGTTAGAGCGATGATGGCTTTAAGAATTAACGCACTAATTAAAGGATATAGTGGTATTAGACTATCTACTATTGAAAAATTAATGGAACTACTCAATAAGAATTGTATTCCTGTTGTGTATGAAAAAGGTAGTTTGGGAGCGAGTGGGGATCTTGCTTTACTTTCTCATATGAGTTTACCAATCATTGGACTTGGTGAAGTTTTTTGCCAAGGTAAAATAATGGAAACAATGGAAGCATTTAAAATAAGAGGTATTGAACCCATTAAAGAACTTTATGCAAAAGAAGGACTCAGTTTGATTAATGGTACTCAAGCGATGAGTGCTATTGGGGGATTGGTGCTTTATGATAGCTTGAAATTATTAAAGTTTGCTAACCTTTCTGTTGCCTTAACGATGGAAGCATTAAGAGGAGTTATTGATGCGTATGACCCTCGAGTACAAGAAGTAAGAGGGCAAATAGGTCAAATAAATGTTGCTAAACAAATGGTTAGTAATTTAAATGGTAGTCAGTATATCACTAAACAAAATGAAGAACGAGTACAAGACGCTTATAGTCTAAGATGTGCACCACAAGTTCACGGTGCTGCTATGGATGCAATGCAACATGTAAAGAATATCGTAGAGCGAGAAATGAATGCTGTTACAGATAATCCACTTATTTTTGAAAACGAAAAAGAAGCGATAAGTGCTGGCAATTTTCATGGAGAACCGCTTGCCATTGCCTTTGATTATTTAGGAATTGCAATTGCTGAATTAGCTAATATTAGTGAGCGTCGATTAGAGCGTTTAGTTAATCCTGATTTATCAAATGGATTACCTCCATTTTTGGCAAAACATTCAGGATTAAATTCAGGATTTATGATTGTTCAATATACTGCAGCATCTCTAGTTAGTGAAAATAAAGTTCTTGCTCACCCTGCATCTGTTGATTCGATTTCATCTTCAGCAAATCAAGAGGATCATGTATCGATGGGTTCTATCTCAGCAAGAAAAGCGAAGACAATTTTAGAGAATTCTAGACAAGTTATAGCAATGGAAATGTTTACAGCAGCTCAAGCATTAGACTTTAGAGAAAAAGCTCAACAAGGCGATAAAACAGCTATTGCTTATCAATATATTAGAAAACATATTCCATTTATTCATCATGATGTAGTGATGTATCCATATTTACATCAAATGGAAAAAATATTAAAAGATGATGATTTCTATTATTCTGTATTTAAAGGAGAGGATTTCATTGAGTAGTACCATTAATGTTAGTTTGGAAGGATTATTTAAAGAGCTTCCAGAACCATGTAAATTTGATTCTACGATCAGAAGAGCACCTAAAAGAGAATTAAAATTATCAGCATCAGAAATTGAACTTGCTATTAGAAATGCACTGAGATATATTCCTAAGAAGTGGCATCATATCCTTGCTCCAGAATTTGCTGAGGAACTTTTTTCTAGAGGTAGAATTTATGGTTATAGATTCAGACCAGAAGGACAAATCAAAGGTAAGTCTATTGATGAATATCAAGGTTCAACCATTGAAGGTAAAGCTTTTCAAGTGATGATAGATAATAATCTTGATTTTGATGTAGCACTTTATCCATATGAACTTGTCACATATGGGGAGACCGGTCAAGTTTTTCAGAACTGGATGCAGTATCATCTGACTAAAAAATATTTAGAAATCATGAATGATGAGCAAACTTTAGTGCTTTTATCAGGTCATCCTTTGGGATTATACCAATCAAGCAAGCAATCTCCTAGAGTTATTTTAACTAATGGTTTGATGGTTGGACAATATGATAATAAAGAAGGATTTGAACGAGCAGCAGCTTTAGGTGTCGCTAATTATGGACAGATGACTGCAGGTGGATGGATGTATATTGGTCCTCAAGGTATCGTTCATGGGACTTATTCTACTTTACTAAATGCCGGAAGAATGAAACTCAATATAAAATCTAATGAAAATTTAAAACATAGATTATTTGTCTCTTCTGGATTAGGTGGGATGAGTGGAGCTCAAGGTAAAGCAATTGAAATTGCAGGTGGCGTAGGTATTATTGCAGAAGTTGATCCTTCTAGAATTCAAACAAGATTTAATCAAGGTTGGGTCAGTGAAATTGCCAAAACACCTAAACAAGCATTTGATAGTGCGAATCTACTTATGAAAAAAGGAGAAAGTGCCGCTATTGCTTTTGAAGGAAATATAGTTGATTTATTACGATATGCAGTTACGGAAAATATTCATATCGATTTACTCAGTGATCAAACAAGTTGTCATGCTGTTTATGATGGTGGATATTGTCCTGTTGGTTTAAATTTCCAAGAAAGAACAAACTTATTGAAAAACAATAAAGAATATTTTATAGAGCTTGTAAACAGAAGTTTGAAAACACATTATGAACAAATCAAAATTTTAATATCTAAAGGTACGTATTTTTTCGATTATGGAAATAGTTTCTTAAAAGCTATTTTTGATTCAGGTGTAAAAGAAATATGTAGAAATAAAGAAAATGATTTGGATGGATTTATTTTCCCTTCTTATGTTGAAGATATCATGGGACCCATTTTATTTGATTATGGGTATGGACCATTTCGATGGGTATGTCTATCAGGAGATGCCAAAGATTTAGATCTTACTGATCAAGCGGCTATGGAAGCCATCGATAAAAATAGAAGATTTCAAGATTTAGATAATTATTATTGGATTAAGAATGCAAAGAAAAATAAGCTTGTTGTGGGTACACAAGCAAGAATACTTTATCAAGATGCATATGGTAGACTTAAGATTGCCCTTAAATTCAATGAACTTGTAAGAAATAAGAAAGTTGGTCCTATCATGCTTGGTAGAGACCATCATGATACCGGAGGTACAGATAGCCCATTTAGAGAGACCTCTAATATTAAGGATGGTTCAAATGTCATGGCAGAAATGGCAACACATGTTGCTTTAGGAAACGCATCTAGAGGAATGAGCTTAGTAGCCTTACATAATGGTGGAGGTGTTGGTGTAGGAAAAGCAATCAATGGTGGTTATGGCATGGTTTTAGATGGTTCAAATCGAGTCGATGAAATTTTAAAATCTGCGATGCTCTTTGACGTCATGGCTGGAGTCTCTAGAAGATCATGGGCTACAAATGTTCACGCAATAGAAGTTGCTGAAGCTTATAATTTAATGGATAATAACTCATTAATTACAATTCCTATAAGTGTTGATAGTAAACAATTAATTAAAAATGCAATTGAAAAAGCAAGGAAGGATATTAAATGAAAAATCCAATTGTTCAATGTGTTCCCAATATATCAGAAGGAAAAGATATTAAAAAGATTGAATATATCACAGAACCACTAAAACACCAGGTTGGTTTTAAGTTAATTAGTGTTGAACCTGATAAGGATTATCATAGATCTGTAATTACATTAATCGGAAATCCTGAGGATATGATAGAACCATTAATCAAGTTTTTTATGCGTGCTCAAGAAACAATAGATATGAGAAAACATCAAGGTGAACATTCTAGAATGGGAGCCGTTGATGTTTGTCCTTTCATACCCATTTTAGATATTACCATCGAAGAATGTGTTAGTTATGCGAAATTACTTGCAGAAAAAGTAGCACAAGAATTAAACGTATCTGTATTTTTATATGCAAAGGCTGCTCAAAATGAAGATCGAATTAATTTACCTGACATTAGAAAAGGTGAATTTGAAGCGATGAATGACAAAATGAAGGATCCTAAATGGATGCCAGATTTTGGACCTACTGAAATGCATCCTTCTTTTGGAGTTGTTGCTATAGGTGCTAGAATTCCACTAGTCGCATATAATATTGATTTATCGACTACAGATGAAAAAATTGCTCGCTCAATTGCACGTGCAATTAGACAGTCTAGTGGGGGATTTCAATATATTCAAGCTGGCCCAGTTTTTTTAGAGGAAAGAGGGCATGCACAGGTAACGATGAACATACTTGATTTTAAAAAGAATCCAATCTATAGAATTTTTGAAACAGTGCAAATGGAAGCAAAAAGATATCAAGTTGACGTAACTGGATCAGAAGTTGTAGGATTGATTCCCAAAGAAGCACTATGCGATTCAGTTAAATATTATAGGTTAGCAAATAAAGAATCATTTAATAAAGATATGGAGATTAGTGAATTAATTGTTCAATCAAAGAAGTATTTAAAACTTAGAGATTTTGATGAACTTAAAATTATAGAAGCAAATCTTTAAAGGAGGACTTATGATAGCTGATTTAATTGTTTATAACATAGGTAAATTATATACACCATATCTTACACCACCTTTACATGGTGAGGATATGTCAAAAATTGAGGTTATTGATGATGCTTTTGTAGCAGTTAGAGATGGACTTATTTTAGATTTGGGAAATCACAAATATAAGAAATACATTTCAAAAGAAACAACTTTAATCGATGCGAGACAAATGATCGTTTGCCCTGGATTTATAGACTCACATACACATTTAGTGCATGCAGGATCTAGAGAAGATGAGTATGCTAGATTAAGATCCGGAATACCTTATTTAGAAATACTTAAAGCAGGTGGAGGTATTTTAGATACTGTAGATAAGACAAGAAAAGCCTCTTTCGAGCATTTATATAAAATGGCATATCAAGCACTTGATGAAATGATGTTATACGGAGTGACGACAGTAGAAGCTAAGAGTGGATATGGACTTAATATTGAAACCGAAGTCAAGCAGCTTGAAGTTGTAAAAAAGTTGTATCAACATCATCCCATTCATTTGGTGTCGACTTACATGGGTGCACATGCTGTCCCTTCTGAGTTTAAAGATAGAAAAGAAGCTTATATAGAAGAATTAATGGGTGATATGGATACGATTAAAGCTCTAGATTTAGCTCAAGCTGTTGATGTTTTTTGTGAAACAGGTGTTTTTTCGGTTTCAGAAACAAAACGTATTTTAGAAAAAGCTAAGGCATTAGGTTTTCAAGTCAAAATACACGCAGACGAGATAGATGCCTTAGGCGGAGCAGGACTAGGTGTTGAATTAGGTGCAACCAGCGTCGATCATTTAATGGCGATTTCAGATGAAGATATTAAAAAATTAAGTCAGAGTCACACGGTTGCTAATCTCTTACCCGGAACGTCATTTTTCTTAAATAAAGAATATGCTCCCGCTAGAAAAATGATTGATCAAAATGTGGCGGTTTCAATAGCTGGAGACTTTAATCCTGGCAGTTGTCCAACCGAAAATTTTCAATTGATTATGCAACTCGCATCTAACAAACTTAAAATGACATCAGAAGAAATACTGACAGCAGCTACTATAAATCCTGCATATCACTTACAAATTGATCACTTAACAGGATCCTTGGCTATAGGTAAGCAAGCAAATCTTCTTGTAATCGATGCACCCAATCTAAATTATGTGCTTTATCATTTTGGGATCAATCATGTTAAACATGTTTTAATAGATGGAAAAATTGTCGTTAGAAATCGACAGATTGTGAGGGAATTATGAAACTAATTGATATGAATCTAAAATCATTTATAGATGAAATAGATTCAAAATCACCTGCACCAGGTGGAGGTTCTGTGGCTGCATTAACATCTGTTATGGGTGTATCGCTAGCTAGAATGGTTGGACATCTAACCATTGGAAAGAAGAAATATTTGGCTTTGTCTCCTGAAATTCAGATGGAATTTTTGGATGTGCAAAATGAATTGATGACAATTAAGGATGAATTAGTTAAGTTAGTCGATCGAGATACAGATGCTTTCAACATGATTGTGAAAGCATATCAAATGCCAAAAGAAACCGAAGAACAAATTAAATTACGTAATGAAAAAATTCAGTTAGGATTAAATGAAGCTATTTTAGTTCCAATTAAAGTAGCAAGTTTATCAATTAGTGCCCTACATCAATTATCATTTCTCGTTAAATATGGAAATAAACAAACATTATCTGATTTGGGTGTAGCTATCATTTCGCTCGCTACAGGTGCAGAAGGTGCATGCATGAATGTTTTGATTAATCTTCCTAGTTTAGAAGACAAGATAGCGGCAAAACAACACAAAGAACATGCGATTAATATGGTGGTTAAAGCAGATGAATTAAAAAATAAAATTGTTAAAGGTGTCTATCTCATCATTAATAAAGAATAAGAAGAAATTATGTGATTTCTTTTTCGGTATTACTATTGATTATCTAGTGTTCATGCATTATAATAAAAGTAACTTAATTGATTAAGTCGGTGTTGAATTCAACATAACAGGGAATCGAGTTAAATTCTTGAACTGTCCCAGCAACCGTGAAACGGACGAAATGCAATAACCACTGCTTACAAGCGGGAAGGTGCAAAGTAGGATGATGTTTAGTCGGGAGACCTACCGAACAATCAACTATAGTTCTCTTCTGGGGTTGAGAAGGACAATTCTTTTTTGTCTATTTCCATACCTCAAAAGGTATGGATTTTTAATTATACAAGGAGAAGGACATGAAAAAAATTTGGTTTATAGGTTTATTTTTATTTGTAGGTGTTATGCTTGCTGGATGTCAAGTTTCTAACACAGAAGTTGATCGGTTTTCTTTTGAATTAGAAGTCGTTAATATCAATGGATCAGTAATTTTTGAACAAATTATTGTCTCATATGATGATGAAGAACAAGACGAACTCATTAAGATGCTTGATCGACAAGTAGGTTTGGATTATGATGTTTATGATTTTGGTGTTTTGGTCAATGGTGTGGCTGGTTTTTACCCAACAGAATATAGTGTGAATTATAATTACTATTATAGTTTATATATAGATGATGAATTATCTTCAGTGGGTATATCAGATATTACTCCAACTGAAGGTATGAAAATATCTTTCGTTGAGACAACGGTTTTAGATGAAATTGATTATCAAGTTGATGCTTTAATTAATTCTTTTATAACAAATCAGTTGTCTAATTATGTTAATGATGAGATGGCTAATCATTACGTTTTAGCAGCATTGAAACAGTTAAATGTTTATGGTTACAATGTGCCTGCACTTGATGATACTTTGTTAGATATCAGTGGCTATTCTCAACAAACTGATACAATCTCAAACACATTTAAAACAACTGTATTTGACAAATCTTTTGATATAAATCTTGACGATGTTGAAACAGCATTGGCTAACTTTACAGCTGATAATTCTTATGATGCAATATCGTTACTCAATGCATTATCAATGACAGACGGAGCATCAACTCAAATTGATGAGATAATCGCTTTATTAACATCAGGAACACCTCTATATATGGACTCTGATTATGCAGGAATGCTACTTTTAGCGCTTGCTCCATACGCTGATTATGAAGGCGTCAGTTCGATAACAAGTGATATGTTACTTTTTATTGATGGCACGATTACAGCTGATGGGATAGAGTCATGGGGAAACGCTAATTCTTCATCAACAGCAACAGTTATTATGGGTCTGGTTGCACAGGGGATTAATCCACGTGGTGATGATTATACTACCGAAGATACTGACTTAATTGAAGCACTATTAAATTACGAAATAGATGGCACATTTAAGTGGTTAATAGATGATGAAGAGGCAGATTTAGATTTTTCTACTCCACAAGTGTTTGCTTCACTTGTTGCTTATAAAATATTTAGAGATGTTTACGGTAATCCAGCATTTAATATATTCGATTTTTAGAAGAAGGAGGGGTATAGATGAAGTCAATCGTAGCAAAAATTGTAGTCAGTATTGTACTCGTTTTGATAGCGGTTGGTTTAGTCTATAGTCTATCCACAAATAATCAAGCAGTAGATAGCGGATCACTGAGAATTATCATTGTTGATGAACAGGATATGACTGTTTTTGATGATTGGATTTCTTTTGAAGTTGGAGATACTTTATTTGATGCGCTTGATAAATCATTTATACTTAATTATGAGACATATTCATTTGGAAAAATTGTTTTAGGTATTTCAAATAATGAGTTTAATGTTCAGACAAATTGGACTGATGATTTTCTAGCATTTGAACAATTTGATGGCACTAATTATTACTTAGCCACTCAAGGTGTCAGTAATATTGAATTTAAGGATGGCGATCAGATAAGAATCAGCGTAAGATCGGTCTCGGGTGGTCTTTCATGAGCCAAAAACATCAAGCTATTAAAGATGCTGCATTAATTGCAGTCTTAACTTCAATTTTATTTGTTCAACAACTCGCGTTATCTTTTTTACCTAATGTTCAATTTACGACATTATTGATTGTTTTATATGCCAAAGTCATAGGGTTTAAAAAGACATCACTCGTCGTTTTATTGCATGTGATGGCAGTCAATATCTTATCACCTTTTGGACCAGTTATTCCAATGCAAATACCAGCGATGTTGATTGGCTGGTTTCTTATCCCGTTACTGCTTTGTACAGTCTTTAGAAAGTTAAAAACAGCATGGGCGTTAGCTGTTTTTGGATTCTTTTTTGGATTTATTTATGGCTGGTTATTTATTCCGGTTTCAGTTTTCATTTTAGATGTTCCTTTTATCACTTATTTCTCTGCTGATATCGTTTTTGAATTGATTATGGCAGTAAGTAACTTTTTAACCATTCTTTGGTTATATGATCCCTTAAAGAAACTATTAGTGGAGCAAAAATCTAGATACGATATCGTATCATATCAAATTAAAGATTAACGAGCATTCTCACGTACACATACGCGTTAAACAAACAGCACTTTAAAATAAAGTGTTGTTTATTTTTGTATTTAGTGCTATGCTATTAATAAAGAATAGCACAAAATTATACCAATTTAATCAGCTTAATTATAGATAAAGTTTATAGAATGAATATCGCATATAAAAGTATATCTGAAATTAGTGTTAAAGGAGATTCATATGGCAGAAGGAATCATTTTAACCGCAGGCTACTCTAGTCGAGCGGAAACTAATAAAATGCTATTGATACAAAACAACAAATCATTGATTTGTCATGCGATTGATGGGATGAAACCTTTTACACGGCATATATATGTCATCACAGGATATTATCATGAGGATATCGAACAAGCATTAAAAAATATTCAAGGTGTAACATGTATTTATAACAAGAATTATGATCAAGGCATGTTTGGCTCAATCCAAACAGGAGTAAACGTAGTCAGTGATGACTTTTTTGTTCTACCGGGAGATTGTCCTTTTGTTTCTGCAAAGACATATGAAAGCTTATTGATGGGCAATAAGGAAATGAGGGTACCTAGTTTTTCTGGAAGAAAAGGACATCCACTATTCATTCAAAAACATTTAATTAATCCTTTATTAGCAGAACCTATCGACTCTAATTTAAAGTATTTTAGAAATCAACATGATCTTGAAGTCATTGATACTGATGATCCCAATGTCATTATTGATATTGATACAATGGCAGATTTTATGAATTTAAAAAAACCACTTAAGGAGGTATAAACAGATGGAAATGAAAAATTATAAAAGAGCACAATCACTTAATGAAGCCTATCAATTATTAAGCGAAAATCCTAAAAACATTTTGATTGGTGGAGGCATTTGGCTCAAGATGTCAAATCCAAGTGTTAACACGTTGATTGATTTATCTGATTTAAATCTAGATCAAATTGAAGATTTAGGTAGCAAGATTAAAGTTGGTGCTATGGTCAATTTGAGAGATTTTGAAATGCATCCAAGTATTCAAGAATTGGGTCATGGATTTTTAAGTCACGGAGTAAGCCAAATTTTAGGTGTTGGATTTAGAAATGTTGCTACAATCGGTGGTACGATTGCTGGCCGCTATCCATTTTCAGATGTGATTACTCCTTTATTAACTTTAAAAGTAAAATTAATTTTTTATCCAACTCTCGAAATGTCATTAGAGGATTATATGAATTCAAAGACCAAGATGAACCATATCCTAACGCACATTGTCATCGAAAAAGAGAATGGAAAAGGATTCTTTAAGAAAGTAGCAAAAGTTTCATTAGAATTTGCGACATTAAATATTGCTGTATTTAATGTTTCTAAAGAAATTAGAATTGTTGTTGGAGCGCGTCCGACAGCACCTATTCTTGCACATGAAGCAATGGATTTTATCAATAACCAAAATAAGATTAATGAAGAGGTTATTAATCAAACAGTAAAAATCATGTTAGAGCATACAAAGTTTGGTTCGAATTATCAAGCAAGTGAAGCATACAGGCAAGAATTAGCTAAAGTCTATGTAAAACGAGGAATTAAGGAGGTATTAAGTCAATGAAAATAGCAGTTATACTGAATGGACATCCGCGTTCATTTGAAATTAAGCCTAATGAATATCTCTTAGAGACACTTAGAAAATATAATATGACCAGTGTTAAGAATGGTTGTGATGGATCAACATGTGGTGTTTGTACAGTCTTAATTGATGGAAAACCTATGCTCTCATGTTCAGTTTTAGCAGCAAGAGTGGATGGAAAAGAAATAACTACTGTCGAAGGGTTACAAGAAGAAGTTGATCACATCAGTAATTATTTCGGTGATGAAGGTGCAGATCAGTGTGGCTTTTGCAACACTGGACTAGCGCTTACAATACATGCACTACAAAAAGAGATTAAAAATCCGACCGATGAGCAAATCAAAGACTATGTAGTTGGCAATTTGTGTAGATGTTCTGGATATCATGCACAGTTTAAAGCCATCAAACGTTATTTGGAGGCTCAAAAATGAAAATTGTAAAAACAAAAATAGCATCAATTGATGGTAAAGGAATTATGAAGGGAAGACCTGCATATTCTGATGATCTTGCAGATCCAAATTCTTTAATTGTTAAAATACTGAGAAGCCCTTATGCTTTCGCTAAAATCGTATCCATTGATACAAGTAAAGCAGAAGCACTCGAAGGTGTTGAGTTAGTTTTAACATATAAAGATGTTCCTAGAAAATCATTTACTAGAGCTGGTCAAGGTTATCCTGAACCTTCTCCTCACGACAAATTTGTTCTAGATGAATATGTCAGATATGTGGGTGATGAAGTGGCATGTGTTGCAGCTGTGACTTCTAATATTGCTGAACAAGCATTAAAACTGATTGAAGTTAAATATGAGCAATTTGAGGCAGTTCTTGATTTCGAACAAGCCATTGACAATCCTAATGTTATTCATCCTGAAGATGGAATTATTGAAATGTTTCCAATTGGATTTGAACCAAAAAGAAATATTGCAGCGACTTATGAAATGGAAGTTGGCAAAGTAGAAGATGCTTTAAAGGACTGTGAAGTCATCGTAAAAGAATCATTTTACACTCAAGCTCAAGCACATGCAATGATGGAACCTCATACAGTTAATGCTAGACTCGATATTCATAATCGTTTGGTTTTATATTCAGCAACACAAACGCCTTTCCATGTTCGTCGTATTTTATCTCAAACACTTGATGTACCCTTATCAAGAATAAGAGTTATTAAACCTAGAGTTGGTGGTGGATTTGGTGGTAAACAAGCACTTCATGGTGAAATGTTTGTTGCTCTTGTGACACTTAGAACAGGTAAACCATCTAAAATTGTTTATACAAGAAAAGAAGTTTTTGAATCATCTTATACAAGACATCCGATGCGTATTGATATGACTTTGGGTGCGATGAAAGACGGGACGCTCAAAGCTATTGATTGTCATGTTTTATCTGATACTGGAGCTTATGGTGAGCATGCATTAACAGTGTTTATGGTCACAGGCTCTAAAGTTCTTCCTCTTTATAACAAAGTTGATGCTGTAAGATTTAATGGTGAAGTCGTTTATACAAATCATGTGTCAGCTGGAGCATTTAGAGGATATGGGGCTATTCAAGGTAATTTTGCTTTAGAATCAGCAATTGATATTTTATGTGAAAAACTCGGAATGGATCCTATTTTATTTAGACAAAAAAATATGATATTAGAAGGTCAAACATCTCCAATATTTGAAATTATGGGTGAAGGGACTGCAGGAACTGCAATGGTTATGGAATCCTGTAAATTAGACTATTGTGTTAAACGGGGTATTGAATTAATTGATTGGAAGAATAAATATCCACGAGTTGATCTTGGAAATCATAAAATAAAATCAGTAGGTATGGCAATTGCTATGCAAGGTAGTGGAATCCCTTATATCGATATGGGTGCAGCAACTATTAAACTTAATGATGATGGGTTCTATAACTTAATGGTTGGAGCAACGGATATTGGTCAAGGTAGTGATACGATATTAGCTCAAATCGCAGCAGAAGAATTAATGACAACTGTTGATAAAGTTATTGTTTATTCATCTGATTCCGACTTAACACCATTCGATACAGGGGCTTATGCTTCAAGCACAACATATGTCTCAGGTAATGCTGTCCTTAAGGCTGCAAAACAGATGAAAGATATGATAATCGAAGAAGCAGCAAAAGTACTTAAAGTTGATTTTGATGACATTGATTTTGATGGTGTCGTTTTAAGATCTAAAGATCAAGAAATTACATTATCCGATTTATCAAATCGTTTAACCTATAATGAAGATCAAAAACAGTTGACAACAACAGGTAGTTACGTAGGGCATAAATCACCACCTCCATTTATGGCAGGTTTAATAGAGATAGATATTGATAAAGAAACTGGTGAGTTTGATATTTTGGATTATGTGAGTGTTGTTGATTGTGGAACACCTATTAATCTAAAACTTGCTCAAGGCCAGGTTGAAGGTGGTATCGTTCAAGGTTTAGGTATGGCAGCTTTTGAAGAAGTAAGATATGGTAAAAAAGGGAATCTTCTATCAAACGCATTTATTTATTATCATATACCTACAACAAAGCAAATCCATAAGTTAACAACTGAGTTTGCAGAAAGTTATGAAACTTCAGGGCCATTTGGAGCAAAATCTGTAGGTGAAATTGGGATTGATACACCACCTGCTGCTTTAGCAAATGCAGTCTATAATGCATTAGGTGTGAGAATCACATCGCTTCCGATTACACCTGAAAAAATATATTTAGCGATGCAAGAGAAAAAACAAAAGGAGAACAGATGATGAAATTAAATAAATCTATGGGTATTACAATCTTATTCTTTGGTGCAATTTGGGGCATATTAGAAGCTACTTTAGGTCATCTATTACAATTTTTACCACCATTAGTGTCTGGAAGTGTGATGTTTCCGATTGCTGCAAGTTTAATGTATTTAACTTACAACAATACAAAATCAAGAACATCAATGATTTATGTTGCCGCTATTGCAGCAACGATTAAAGCTGTTGATTTCTTTATGCCAGGACTACCTCCAATTAAGACTTATAATCCAATGATTGCTATCATGTTGCAATCAGTTGTTATGGTGGTTATTTTGCCGTTGATTAAAAAGGAATCTTTAGCATTGAAGTTGACAGGTATCGCATTAGTTGGAGTTTCGTGGAGACTGCTATTTTTGGGAAACATAACGATTAATCATGCATTAACTGGATTTAACTTTTCACAACTGGCTAGTTTGTCAAGTATGTTGAATTTTGTAGTCTATCTTGGACTCATGGAAGCGTTAGTTCTAGGGGTTATTCTATTTACTTCAACGGCTTTAAAACAAAAAGTCAATTTTTCTTATAAACCTAATTTAGTGGTTGCTTCTTCAATATTTGCATTAGCTGTTGTTTTAACAATTGTTTTGTAGGTTTAATTTTCACATCCCAAGAAATGAGTTGATGATATGAATGATTTATATGAAAAAATAGTCGCTTATCAAGCCCGAGGCTTAGATATGGTTTTAATCACTGCTGTTGAGAAAAGTGGTGAAGGACCTGTTGAGTTAGGAAAGAAGTTACTCGTTGTTGAAACTGGAGTTTTCTTTGGTACGGTTGGCGGTGGAGCGTTAGAGCATTATGCAATTAATCAAGCAAAACAGTTAATTAAGAAAAGAACACATTTAACTGAAAAATATTTATTAGATAAAGGTAAAGTGACACCTGAAGCAAAGACATTGCCCATGGTTTGTGGTGGCACTGTCACATTGTTTTATGAGTTTTTAGGTGTAAAAAATTATGTTTATATATTTGGTGGCGGACATGTGGGACAAGCTCTAGTTAAAGTATTAAAACCATTAAATTTCCATGTTACCGTAATCGATGAAAGAAAGGAAATTATAGATGGATTCGAGGGTGGAGATGTTGTGATTCATCAGCATTTCGCACCTTACATTGAAGAAAAGGGTATTAAAGATCATAGTTTTGTTGTAGTTTGTACACCATCACATGCCTATGACTATCATGTGATCAATAAAATTATTGAACTTAAGTTAAAGCCTAAATATATAGGTATGCTATGTTCAATTGAAAAATTAAAAGATTATCTCAAAGAAACTTATAAAAGATTTGGCGAAGATGTAAATTTGGATAACTTTTATTCACCCATTGGACTGGATTTAGGCGGTGGAGCACCTGAAGATATCGCAATTTCGATTGCAGCTGAAATATTAGCTATACATTTTGACAAGTTAGGTCAAAAACATATGCGGGAGGCTATTGATGATCACAATCGTTACTGGAAAAATAAATGAAGGTAAGACAACGACTTTAAAAGCACATTACCATGAACATAAAAAAGGTGATGGCTTTATCTCGGAAAAGAAAATGGCGGATCAAAAAGTTCATAGTTATACATCAATCAGATTATCAACCCAAGAACATAAACTATTGATGCTCCATGAATACTATTATTCTGAAAGTTTTGCTAGTGCTGGTAAAATTGGTCCATATTTTATCAATCTTTTTACTTTGGACTGGATTGAAAAATCAATTAGCAAGATGATTGAAGAACGCATTGAACCTATTTATCTAGATGAGATAGGTATATTAGAAATTAAAGGCTATGGTTATGATCGAATTTTAAGAAAAATGATTGATTCAAAACTCGATTTAATTATCTCGGCGAGAGAAGATTTATTTCAATCAATTATCCAAACCTATGAACTTAAGGATGTTAAATATCTAAAAGTAAAAAGATAGGAGATTATCATGTACGATAAAGCACTCATCAACGGGAAGATATATTTTAAAAGTGGATGGCAATACCAAAATATTTATATTGAAGGTGAAAAGATTGCTTTAATTAGTGATCAGCTTTTACCTGCAAAAGAAATTATAGATGTTTTAGGATATGAAGTTTTACCTGGTGTTATTGATCCACATGTTCATTTTGAACTTGATTTGGGGTTTATAAAATCTGTTGATGATTTCTATTCAGGTAGTGTTGCTGCTGCGTATGGGGGTGTGACATCGTATGTTGATTTCTTAGAACCTGTAGATAATGTAGAAGACTTAGAAAAAGCTTTTTATCATCGATTATCACTTGCAAAAAAAAGTGTAGTTGATTATCATTTTCATGCATGTATTAAGAATCCTAAAGGCGATTTAGAAGTTTTCGTTAAAAAGATGAAGGCACTAGGGATGAATACTTTGAAACTTTTTACAACATATTCTGATTCCAATCGTAGAACTTACGATCCTGAAATTATTGAATTACTCGAACTATCTAAGAAATATCATTTTTTGATTATGGCACATATTGAAAATGATGATTTAATTACGTTGGATCCTAAATTTACATATCGCGACTTGTTAAAGAGTAGACCACAGATTAGTGAAACAACAGAAGCGCTAAAACTCGCTGAATATACGAGACAAACAGGTGGATGGATGTATATGGTCCATTTGAGTAGTGGAAAAACTTTAGAAGCATTGATTCAAAATTATCCTGATATTTTGAATCAGCATTTCTTTATCGAAAGTTGCCCTCAATATTTTTCTTTCACAAATGAGGTTTTAAATAAGCACGATGGATATTTATATACGTTTGCTCCACCACTAAGAAGTGCTCATGAAAAAGATTTATTATTATATCATCAAGATGCAGTTTATACAATTGGCACAGACCATTGTGCATTTATGAAGAAAGATAAGGATCAGCTAACATTAGCAAAAACTCCATTAGGTATCGGAGGGATTGAGCATGCTTTAGGGGTGATGCGCTATCATCTCAAAGATCAAACAATTGATAAAATGACAAAAAGAGTAGCTTATACGCAATCTTTAAGAAGCAAAGGAGAAATTTCTGAAGGTTTCGATGCAGACTTGGTTGTCTTTAAACCAGATAATTCTATGAAGGTTCATGGAAATCATGGAACATGTGATTATTCAGTTTATGAAAATCATCCTTCAGCTGGACAGGTTATATCAACTATATTAAGAGGACAATTTGTTATTAAAGATGGTGAGTTTGTCGGAGGTAAGGGACAGTGGATAAAAGGAAGTGATTTCCATTGATTAAAGCAATCGTTAATGCACGTATTTATGATTTCAATCAATTTATTGAAGATGGATTTGTTATTTTTGATGACA
Source organism: Acholeplasmataceae bacterium (assembly GCA_016934175.1). Lineage (GTDB taxonomy): Bacteria > Bacillota_I > Bacilli_A > Acholeplasmatales > Acholeplasmataceae > Peloplasma. The sequence goes on from JAFGTI010000081.1 coordinate 18,588, forward strand.
AAATTTTGAGTGTGGGATCAATGACAGAATTTATAAATGATAACTATCATTTGATTGATGGTAAAGATCATTTGGTTTGTCCGGGTCTAATCAACAGTCATACACATATTTATTCTACGTTTGCTAG
>JAFGTI010000082.1 GCA_016934175.1 Acholeplasmataceae bacterium
TACAGCACTCGATAATTTATCACCATAGAGCTCTGCTTTATATTCTGGAAAATGCTTCATAATCATATCGATAGGAATATAAATAACATTAGGCTTAACACCGATTGCATCGGCGATAAACTGATTGATTTGTTCCCACGTATAGACTTTATCACTCGTCAAATGATAATAATTTCCATATGTTCTCTCATTTCCTAAGATATCAAGAAATGCATATGCAAAATCTTCACTATAGGTTAACGTCCATAAACTTTTTCCATCATTAGGCAAAATAATGGATTTATGATTTAACATACGATTAATCATCGTGTAAGGGTATTCCCTACTTTTTAATTGAGCAACTAACATATTTTCATCATAAGTATGCGAAGGTCTAATGATGGTCACATGAAAATCCTTACCATGAACACCTAATAAAAAATCTTCACACTTCTTTTTATTTTCACTATACTCCCAATATTGATTGCCTAGAGGTATCTCTTCGGTGATTGGTAAAAAAGGAATAGGCTTCATATATGCTGAGGCACTACTGATGAATACATACTGTTGGGTGTGACCTTTAAATAATTCATAATCACGCTTAACATCATCAACTGTATAAGAAATCCAAGATACAATACTATCAAAATAGACATCTTTAAGTAAAGCTTTAATCGAAACAATATCATTAATATCGCCTTGTAGAATTTTTACTTCTTCAGGCAATTTACTATTTTGCTTCCCCCGATTTAAAACATAAAGATCAATACCTTGCTTAATAGCAAGTTTTGATACGTTTGTACTAATCGTTCCACTTCCACCGATAAATAACACCTTCATGATTTATTCTCCATCATCCTTCAATTACACACGAGCAAGTACAGCTACTCTACATTCAACCCTATGTTCAAAACCATCAATAATAACAGGTACTTGAATGATTTCATCATGAATATACTCAACTTTATAAACATTTCTATCAATCATCAATAATTCATTGGTTTCAAGATGATCTTTGGCTCTAAATGTCATCGATTCTAAATTCTTATCTAAAATACCGTAGATTGGCATATCGAGATTGATTCGTTCACTTGTAATCTTCTTAATTTTTACTGCTTGTTTCTTGAAAGCTTGATAGATTTCAACTTTTTCTTGTGCATCCTCAGCTATTTTTTTAACTGAATCAACAACTTGATTTGCTTCTTTCTTGATTTTTCTAAAAAACTCTTTACTATTTTTTTTCATTGTTATTAACCTCCACTCTTATTCTTATTATACCCTTAAATATCCATAAATCTTTAGTATAAGATACAAATCATTCAATCCTTTTTAGATAAAGAAAAGGAATGTTTAGATAAAACATCTTAATCATTCCTTTATATCAAACAATTTATTTTCTCTTTTCTAAATTCATTTGAAGCAATAATACCATTTCTCTAAGTGTCTTAGCTGCAACAGCAGTTGAAGCTCCACTAGGATCAAGCATAGGTGATAATTCTACAAAATCAGCAGCAACCAAATGATTCAATTTTTGAAATTGATCAAATGCCCATAATAAATCTTTATACTGCATACCACCAGCTTCAGGTGTTCCGGTTCCTGGAAAAACTGAAGGGTCTAATACATCTAAATCAATGGTGATATATACGGGTACATCTTTGAGTTTTTCAACGACTTTATCAAGTCCTTCAAAATCAAATTTTCTCATGATGACATGACCACTTTTTGCCCAATCAAATTCTGGTTTTTCACCGCTTCTAATGCCGAATTGATAGATTTTCCCGTCACCAACAAATTTATGAACATGTCTCATAAATGTTGCATGTGATAATTCTCTACCAAAGAATTGTTCTCTTAAGTCAGTATGCGCATCCAAATGGATAATATGTAGATCAGGATACTTTTCGAACACTGCCTTAATAACAGGATAACTCACTAAATGTTCTCCACCAACCATCATCGGTGTCTTTCCATCGTCTAAAATCTGTTTTGTGGCCTCGTAGATGACATCAAGTGCATCATCAACAGCACCAATCGGTAAATCAAGATCTCCAATATCAGATGTCCTAAATTCATTTAAATCTCTTTCTCTATATGGTGAATACCATTCAACTCCAAATGAATCTACACGAATAGCGTTACCCGCAAATCTTGTTCCTGGTCTAAATGATGTTGTCGCATCCATAGGAACACTAAATATAACAACATCTGATTCTTCATACGTACTCTTACAGCTTTGAAACGATAAATCCACTTTATTCATCTTCATACAATTCACTCCATTTTTCCCAATATTCTTTATCGATTATTTTAATATATCCGCCTTCGGTATCACTTAGGATAACCGAACCACTTCTTTGATAAAAATCAAGATCATCTAAAATGTCTTGGCTGATTAACTCACCAGGGATAACAATAGGTATTCCAGGTGGATAAATCATGACTGATTCAGCTGCAATTTCATCAACTGCTTGATTAAGAGGTACATATTTTTTAGGAGCGTGATAAGCTTCTCTAGGTCTTGTATAAGCTTCTGGAAATATATATTTAATCTTGGGTTGTATGGGTTCAAGTCCCATGGGCATAATTTTTTCAGATACTGCGCGCAGTGCCACAACCAAAGCATCTAAATCTTTTTGTTTTGTGCCTATAGATAATACGGCTAAAATCAAATGTGTTTCTGCAAGTTCTAACTGTATGTGATGTTCATCAAATAATTCTTTATAGACATCAAAACCAGTGATCCCTAAATCAGATACTTTCACAATAATCTTTGTTTCATCATAATTAAAAGCTTTCTTCTTCAAGAAATCTGCTTTACCTATCGATCTCAATCCAGGTATTAAATCAATTTCAGCTCTTGTTTTTCTAGCCATTTCAATCAATTTAGGAATTTGAATTGGCCCTTCAAAATAAATAGTCTTTCTTGCAACATCCAAACTTGATAACAATAAACTTGAAGGTGATGTTGATTGAATCATGTTAATCGTTGATCTAAGTCTAATATGATCAACTAAAGCTCCTTGAGTAATCAATATAGAACTTTGAGTCAGTGATCCGACAGTTTTATGAAGTGAACATGAGCTCATATCAGCTCCTGCTTCCATGGCACCTATAGGAAGTTGGGCAGAAAATGGAAAATGTGATCCATGTGCTTCATCAACGATGACCATCATATCTCTCGCATGAGCGAAATCAACAATTTTCTTCAAATTGCTTGTGACTCCAAAATATGTAGGATTGATGACAAATACTGCTTTCGCATCCGGATTATCTAAGATAGCCTTTTTAACATCTTCAAAAGTAATATGATTTGCAATCCCTAATTCTTGATCGATATAGGGTTTAACAAATATGGGTATAGCACCACTTAATATCAGTGCGTTAATTGCTGATTTATGAACATTTCTAGGAAGAATAATTTTTTCTTTAGCACGACAGGTTGACATAATCATTGCTAAAATACCCATTGTGGTTCCACCTGTTAAGAAATAGGCTTTTTCCGCACCAAAAGCATCTGCCATCAAATCTGCAGCTTCCATAATAACGCCAGTAGGTCGGTTTAAATTATCTAATCCTCTAGGTGCGTTAGCATCTAGTTTATACATCTTGTTGCCTGCATAATCCATCATGTCATTATGTACTTGTCCGAGTTTATGACCTGGAACATCATGTGAGACCGTATTTGAATTTGCATATTCTAATAATTTAGTATAAAAGGGTGTTAACTTATGATCTTTTTCCATGCATAAACCACCTTTCAAAATGCAAATCTATTTTAACACTTTTCATGTAGATTTAAAAATAAAAATCAATAAATTAGTAAATATTTTTTTCTAGATTGCCATGCTTAACTCTTTATTTAAAGTCATGGTATAATAAAATCAAAAGCGGAAGGAGATTTTTCAATGAACATTAATACATTATTTGCATCAAACGCTTTAAACATAGTGTTTACTATCATAGCAATTTCTATTGTCCTTTTGTTATTATTTTTAGAAAAAATATTTTTTAAACATAAGATGGAGACACTTCACAAGTTCTTAGTCTTTATCATCTACATCTCTAATTTTATAATTGCTGTTGCTGTAGTATTCTTCATTTTATTTATTTGGGATTATGATTTGCTAACATATCTTGAAACATTGATTACAAACGCAACATCAACTATTACATCAAAAATTGGTTCTCTTGTAAGTAGCTTATTAGTCATTTTCTTTTCAATGTTACTTATGAGGATCACAAAGATGTCTTTACTAAAAGTTGGTAAAAAAGAAAGTCCACAAATGAAACGCAAACAAACAATTGCTAAAGTTGTTAACAGCATAGTAAAATATCTTGTAACAATTATTGCACTTTTAGTCGTATTAGCCATTTGGGGTGTAAATGTTGCTCCTGCTTTAGCTGGGCTAGGTATCTTAGGATTAGTTATTGGTCTTGGTGCACAAAAGTTCATCAATGACTTGATTAGTGGATTCTTTATTGTATTTGAACATCATTTTGATGTCGGTGATAAAATTGAAGTACAAGGTTTTAAAGGTGATGTTATTGATATCGGTCTCAAGACCACAAGAATTAGAAACTGGAAAGGTGATACGAAGATTGTATCCAACGGTGAAATTTCAACACTTATTAATTATTCAAGACATTTTTCAGTTGCTATCGTTGAATTTGGAATTGCCTACCAAGAAGATGCTCAGAAAACAATTGATCTGCTGACACTTGAATTACCAAAAGTAAGAAAAGATTTCCCAATGATTATTGAAGATCCTCAAGTTTTAGGGGTCATTGAATTGGCGAATAGCAGTGTGAATCTTCGTGTGATTGCGAAAACATTGCCAGAAGAACATTATGCTGTTGAAAGAGAAATTAGGAAACGCATTAAAGAAATTCTCGATGCAAATGATATTGAAATTCCTTTTCCACAAGTTGTTATCAATCAACCCAAAGAAAGAGAAACCAAATAATAAACAAAAACGATATCAATCCGATATCGTTTTTCAGACTGTAGACAAAAGGACATTTCAAAAGCGATTTCTCGTTGATGAACGTCCTTTTTTGTTATTGATGCTTAAAAATTAAAAA
>JAFGTI010000083.1 GCA_016934175.1 Acholeplasmataceae bacterium
ATATAACACTATCAATTTCATATGCTTTCCATTTTTTTACATACTGTAACTATAGATAGTCATAAATACTAAATCTTGAATTTATGTCGGTATTACACTTAGCTCTTCATCTACCATTATCAAAATCAATAATATTTTCATTGCATTTAAATAAGGAAAAGAAAAAGGAGCTGATTCTTAAATTCATCTTTGGTTTGCATAATTTAAAAGTTCTTAATATGATTTCATGCTCTTTATATTCATATAAATTTCATATGTAGAAATATTATACTGAAAAAGAAAAAAATCCATATTTCTGCTAAGAAATAGAGATAGTGCTTGAACTAATAATATTTATATAATGAAATACTTATTTCATGTGTTAATAACTTCACATTTCGCATTTTCAGCAATTTTATTAAACGGTTCATTCAATACTTTATCTGTTATTAAAATATCAACATCTTCAAGTCTGAAAGTTGTATTCATGAATGTCTTACCCAATTTTGTATGGTCAACCAGTAATAATACTTTTTGACTTTTTTCGATGATGATTTTCTTGATTTTAGCTTGCTCCATATTGTTGTCTGTAATATCACCATTTTCGCTGATTCCGCTCCCTGATATAAGCGCCAAATCGGCATTGATTGTATCATAAAACTCAATAACCGAATTTCCCAAAATAGAATTTGAAAAATTACCTACCCGTCCACCGGCGATATACACTTCGATATTTTCCATTTCAGAAAGCATCAATGCGGTCCTAATGCCGTGTGTAATAACAGTGAGATGTTGAAATCTATTCAATAAGGGGATGATGGGCATAGTTGTTGAGCTGCTATCTAGATAAATTACACTGTGATCATTAATATATCTAACAGCCAATGAACATAATAACTTTTTTTGTGCCAGATTTTCAATTTCGCGCATTGCAAAAGATGATTCCTGTGCAGTATTCTTTGCAATCATAGCACCACCATGTGTTCTTCTGATTAACCCAAGATTGTTCATTTTGATTAGATCGCGTCTAATCGTTGCTTCGCTAACATATAAAATTTTTGATAATTTATGAACACTTAAGACTTTATCACGAGATAACACATTCAATATATCGTCTTGCCGTTCCAAATGAGACATTTCATCACCCTTTTTTGATTAATTTTGATTATTTATGATTATATATTACCATTTTAAAGACCATTTTACAACATGTTGAGCATTTTAATCATATTTTTGCACAATATAGTAAAATGAGTGCATAATCAAAAATCATTAAGAGGTGTTTTTATGAAAACAACTGCTGTTCGTTTATACGGAAAAAAAGACTTGCGTCTTGAATCATTTGATTTACCAGATATCAAACCTACTGAGATACTTGCTAAGGTTGTTTCTGATAGTATTTGCATGTCCTCATACAAAGCAGCGAATCAAGGTGAAGAACATAAACGTGTCCCAAATAACATCAATACAAATCCCATCATCATTGGTCACGAGTTTTGTCTAGAATTGCTCGAAATTGGTGAAAAATGGCAAAATCAATATAAATCCGGAGACAAATACTCAATACAACCTGCATTGAATTATCAGGGCGCTTTAGATGCTCCTGGATATTCTTTTGAATATATCGGTGGAAATGCAACGTATATAATCATCCCTGAAATTGTTATGATCCAAAAATGCTTATTACCTTATGAAGGTGAAGGCTATTTCTCAGGTTCTTTAGCTGAACCATTCTCATGTGTTGCTGGTGCTTTTCATGAAAATTTCAGATCTAATTTTGATACACATATTCATGAAATGGATATTAAAAAAGGTGGAGCAATGATAATCATTGCAGGTGGCGGTCCCATGGGTTTAGCTGCTATTGCCTATGCAGTTAATCGTGATATTACGCCTCGATTGTTAGTAATAACCGATGTGGATCAGGGTAGATTGGATCGTGCTGCAGCTTTGGTTAAAACTAGTGTTGCTAAAGAAAAAGGGATTGAACTCATCTATGTGAATACAGCAAATTTCAAAGATCCAGTCTATCAATTAAAGACATATAATCACGGTGAGGGATATGATGACGTGTTTATATTCGCACCGGTAAAATTTTTAGTTGAGCAAGGTACTGAATTACTAGCAAGAATGGGATGTTTAAACTTCTTTGCTGGTCCAAGCAATCCTAATTTTTTAGCAAATATCAATTTCTATAACTTACATTATGAAGGACATCGCTTAACAGGTACTTCAGGTGGAAACACAAATGATATGAAGGAAGTTTTGGAAATGTTTACTAAAGGCAAATTGAACCCTGAAATTATGATTTCACATGTTGGTGGATTGGATTCAGTAATCGATACAACGTTGAATCTCCCTCAAATCTCAGGTGCTAAAAAATTAATTTATACACATATTTCAATGCCACTTACGGATATCAGAGATTTTAGAAAGTTGGGTGCAAGAGATCCTTTGTTTGCTAAACTTGCTGAAATTTGTGATAGACATGACGGTTTATGGAGTGTTGAAGCAGAATCCTATTTGCTTGAACACGGAAAAGGAATTGAGGTGTGATTAATGGCTAATCAAGTGTTGATGCCAAAACAAGGGAATACCGTTGAAAGTTGTTTCTTGAGTAATTGGCATGTTAAAGAAAACGATAAGGTTGAAGTTGGAACATTGTTATTTAGCTATGAAACCGATAAAGCTGTTTTTGAATTTCTCTCTGAAGTCGATGGTGTTGTTCTCAAACTGCTTTATAAAGAAGGCGAAATCGTCGACGTGTTGTCACCAGTATGCTATATTGGTGAACCCGGTGAAACTGTTGATATCAAAATCAAACATATGGTAGATGAACCCACAGAAAAGACAGTTGAAACGATAGATAATCAAAGAGTTGAAACAACTGAGGATGAGAAGATTGTTTTGTCAAATAACCATTTTGCAAGTCCAAGAGCGAAGGCAAAAGCTCATAAGCAAAATATTGATTTAAATAGAATTAAAGGTTCAGGTCCAAATGGAAGAATTATTGATAGAGACATCTCTTTAAGTAAACAAAACAATGACTTAGCGTTTGCTCAGGATACATCGTATACTATTAAATCACTATCAAATATTAGAAAAATCATTGGTAAGACCATGATGAAAAGTTTACAAAATACTGCACAGTTGACACATACGTTATCTTTTGATATCAGTGATATTGTGTTGTTTAGAAAAGAGATCATAAAACCCAACCTACCTAAAATCACATTCAATGATATATTGGTTTATGCAGTATCTCGCGTATTAAAAAATCATATCGAACTTAATGCTCATTTTATCGATGGTGAGTTAAGAATATTCAATCATGTTCATATGGCTATAGCTACCGATACGCCAAGAGGTTTAATGGTTCCAGTATTGAAAAATGTTGATATGTTAACACTTTCTGATATTTCAAAACAAGCAAAAAAACTCATATCTCAATCCGTGTCAGGTAGCATCAATCCCGATTTGTTAACCGGAGGTTCATTTACCATTTCAAATCTAGGCACCCTAGATATTGAACACTTCACACCAATTATCAATCCTCCTCAAACAGGTATTTTAGGTGTGAACACAATTACTTCACGGGTTAAAACTGATGATATGGGACGCTTTGTTTTCTATCAGGCAATGGGATTGTCACTCACCTACGATCACCAGGTGATTGATGGTGCTGGTGCTTCCAGATTCTTAAGAGATTTAAAAGTCTACTTAGAGTCATTTTCTAATCATATCAAGACTGAACCTTTTGGTTTAGAGTAAGGAGTTAATCATGAATACTTATGATTTAATCGTCCTCGGCGGCGGTCCTGGTGGCTATCATGCTGCACATCTAGCAAGCAAAGCTGGGCTAAATACATTATTAATTGAAAAAAACAAGCTTGGAGGCGTTTGTCTTAATGAGGGATGTATACCAAGCAAAGTCTTATTAAATAGTGCAAAACACTTTACTTATGCCAAACATGGTCAAGCATTTGGTATTACCACAACTGATGTATCTTATCATCATCAAAGCGTTGTGGAAAGAAAAAACAAAGTAGTTAAAACATTAGTATCCGGTGTAAGTCATACATTAAAATCAGCGAAAGTAACTGTAATCACAGGAGAAGGGAAACTTTCTGGCAAAGAGCAAAATATTTTTAAAATTTCTGTTGGTGAAAATGAGTATCATTCTAGAAAACTAATCATTGCTACTGGTTCTTCAACTATCATTCCATCGATTGAAGGTGTAAAAGAAGCTCTTGAAAAGCATACTATGGTAACAAGCAAAGAAATTCTTGATTTGGTAGAAGTTCCACAAAACCTAACAGTCATTGGTGGAGGAGTAATTGGTTTAGAGATGGCAACTTACTTTGCTCAGGTTGGTTCCAAAGTGCGCGTTATTGAAATGATGCCTTCGATTGGTGGTCAACTCGATAAAGATATCTCGAAAACTCTAAAGAATATATTGGAAAAACAAGGTATCGAATTTTATCTCAATGCGAAAGTTACTAAAATCAATGAGCATTCCATTGTTTACCTCAAAGATAATCAAGAAACAATTCTTGATCACGATATTGTATTGCTTTCCGTTGGAAGAAAGGCAAATACAGATACAACAAATTTATCAGCTTTAAACATTCAGATTAATAAAAACGGCACTATAGTTACAGACGAAACATTAAAGACTAATGTTGCTAATGTATACGCCATCGGTGACGTCAATGGTAAATACATGTTGGCGCATACAGCTTATAGAGAAGCTGAAGTTGCTGTAAATAACATCCTCGGGATAAAAGATCACATCAATTATGATGTTATACCTTCAATCATTTATACTTCTCCTGAAGTATTTGGTATTGGATTCACAGAAGTTTCAGCTAAAGAAAAAGGGTTTGATGTTATTGTCATCACATTGCCTGTTTCATATTCTGGTCGTCATTTGGCTGAAACAGATGAAAGTGATGGATTTGTCAAGCTGATTATCAATAAGAAGAAAAACACATTGATAGGTGCACACATGATTTCTTTATATGCAAGTGAAATCGCGATATTCTTAACCGCGATGATGCACCTCGAAATTGATATTGAAGAAATCAAAAAAATCATATACCCCCATCCTACAGTTGGGGAACTCATTAAAGATGCGCTATTTCATATATAGGAGGAAAATATGCCAAAATCACAATTTATCAATCCAAAGGAACTATTAAAACCAAGTAAAATTAAATTTAAAGACATTGATGTTAATATCTATCAAAAATCAATAATTGACGAAAAAAGTAGTTACAGTAAAGCTGATTTTTTAAGAATGTTCCATGATATGGCTACACTAAGAGAATTTGAAAATATGCTATATTCAATTAAAGTCAAAGGTGAGTATGAAGGCTTCAAATTCACATATCCCGGTCCTGCTCATCTATCGATGGGACAAGAAGCCGCTTCTGTTGGACAAGCCTATTTGCTTGAAGAAAGCGACTTGACCTTTGGTTCACATCGCAGTCACAGTGAAGTCTTGGCTCGAGGACTGACATCAATTTTCAAACTAGATGAAACCAAACTATATCACATCATGGAAAATTACGAAGATGGAGAAACTTATCGAGTCGTTAAGTCAGAAAATCCAAATGCATCAGCAAAAAATCTTGCTATTGATTTCTTGTTATATGGTACACTTGCTGAAATATTTGCTAAACGTACAGGGTTTCATAAAGGCATGGGTGGAAGCATGCATGTCTTCTTCCAACCTTTTGGTATTTATCCAAATAACGCAATTGTCGGCGGATCAGCGCCAATTGCCACAGGGGCTGCATTATTTAAAAAAGTTAATAATAAAGATGGCGTCGTAATCGCAAATGTTGGCGATGGTTCTCTTGGTTGTGGAGTTGTTTATGAATCATTGAATTTTGCGGCAATGGATCAATTCACGAAGTTATGGGATAAAAAGGGTGGACTACCAATCATCTTCAACGTTTTCAATAATGGGTATGGTATGGGGGGCCAAACACGTGGCGAGACAATGGCTAATGATTTTGTTGCTCGTCTGGGCGCTGGCATCAGCCCAACTCAATTACATACAGAACGTATTGATGGTTTTAATATACTTGCAGTCATCGACGCATATAGACGTAAACTTGAGATAATCAAGGAAGGCAAAGGACCAGTTCTTCTTGATGTCGTTACTTACCGTTTCGGTGGACATTCTCCATCGGATGCAATGAGCTACCGTGAAAAAGAAGAGATAGAAGCATGGGAAGCGATTGATCCGCTCATTACCTTTAGAAAGGCACTGGTTGATGCTAAACTTGTCGAAGATTCATTATTTGAAGACATTTTAAAAAACGTAAAAGATAGAATGTACCGCTTATTTTTAGTTGCTGCTGATTTTGAGAAATCACCTTATTTGAATCTTGAAAAAAATCCATACTATGTAGAATCTCTAATGTTTAGCAATCAGGCAATTGAATCCTTTGATACTTCACGTAAACCTGAGGTTTTATTACCTTATGAAGAAAATCCTAGAGTAAAATTACTCAAATCAAGAATGCGTTATGCATTCGATGAACATGGCAAACCTATTCCGAAAATCAAGCAATACAACTTAAGAGATGGTTTGTTTGAAGCAATTATAGATCGATTCTATAAAGACCCTACTTTGATTTCCTATGGTGAAGATGTTAGAGATTGGGGCGGTGCTTTCGCTGTTTACCGTGGATTGACTGAAGCACTTCCATTTCACCGTTTATTCAACAGTCCGATATCAGAAGCAATCATCGTTTCTTCTGCTGTCGGTTATGCACTAAGCGGCGGTCGCGTCATCGTTGAGCTTATGTATGCCGATTTTATGGGTCGCGCTGGTGATGAAATTTTCAATCAACTTGCTAAATGGCAAGCCATGAGCAGTGGTGTTCTAAAAATGCCGGTGATTCTCAGAGTATCCATCGGTTCTAAATATGGAGCTCAACATTCTCAAGACTGGGTAGCACTACCTGCCCATGTACCAGGACTTAAAGTCGTATTCCCTGTTACACCATATGATGCAAAAGGCATGATGAACGCAGCTTTGAACGGAACTGATCCAGTCGTCTTTTTCGAAAGTCAGAGAATTTATGACAAAGGCGAAGAATTCGTTAAATCCGGTGTTCCTGAAGATTATTATGAAATTGAACTAGGAGAACCTGATATTAAACGCGTTGGATCTGATATCACAATCTTATCTATTGGTTCAACCTTATATCAAGTGGTTGAGGCAGCTAAGATTCTTGAAGAAAAATATAGTTTGTTTGCAGAAATTATTGATGCAAGAAGTATAGTTCCGTTTAATTATGAAAAAATCATAGAATCTGTAAAAAAGACAGGTCGAATTCTATTGACGAGTGATGCTTGTGCAAGAGGTTCAATTCTCAATGACTTTGCAAGAAATATTTCTGAGATGGCATTTGATTATCTAGATGGTCCAGCAGTTGTTGTTGGAGCACAAAACTGGATTACTCCTCCATACGAATTCGATGCTGATTTCTTCCCTCAAGCGAATTGGATTATTGATGCTATTCATGATAAGATATTACCTCTTAAAGGACATATCAGTAAAACAAACAATTCAATTACTGAGCAATTTAGAAAAGCTAAAAAAGGCGTTTAATCTGAAAAAGAATACGCATTTGAGTATACTTGACATTCACAAGATAGGAGATTATATATGGAAGCATTTCGATGGTGTTTTATAGGAACCGGGGGTATCGCTCATACAGTCGCAAAAGTAATCATTCCAACTGGACGTCATCAAATCGTATCGGTTTGGAATCGTACGGTGTCAAAAGCTGAAAAGTTTGCAAAAAAATATAATGCTACTGTATATCCTACTGCTGAAGAGGCAATTCTTGCACATGGCGTCGATGGTGTTTATATTGCACTTACCGCTGATCAGCATGAGGCTTATACCCTACTTGCTTTAAACCTTAAAAAGCCAGTTTTATGTGAGAAACCTTTTGCACCTAATCAATTATCTGCACTGCGGATGTTTGAAGCATCAAAATTGAACAATATGTATTTGGGCGAAGCGATGTGGACATGGTTTAGCAATACTTCTATTGAAGTTAAAAAATGGATATCATCCAATATGATTGGAGACATCGTATCAGCATCTCTATGGTTTTCTGTACCAATCGCCAGATTTTCAAAATCCAGTAGACTTCGTGATCCTAACAAATGTGGAGGTGCTCTATTAGATGTTGGCGTATATCCAATCCGCTACGCTTATGAACTATTTGGTATGCCTAAGAGCATCCAGACTCTGGGAGATGTACATAACGGTATCGATTATGGAGAAACAGTCTATTTGAATTATCCAGAGTTTCAAGTGAAGGTACAATCTTCAATCATGAAATACAAAGGTGAACATGTCACTATACATGGTACCAAAGGAACAATTCAAATCCCATACTTTCATGTTGCAAAAAAAGCAATTCTCAAAAAGAAAGGGATGAAAAAAATATATATAAATCCTGATGGAAAAGGTACTCAATTGCTTATTCCACAATTTGATAAAGTTGCATCAGAAATTAAATCCGGTATTATCGAAAGTGCATGGGTTACACCAAAGTCTACGTTAGACACACAAATTCTTCTTGATGAGTGTAGAAGACAAATGGTTTTATTTTTTCCTTTTGAGAAAAATTAACTATATTTATATAAAAAAGGCTTAATTCGATTGAATCGAATATGGCCTTTTTTGATATTCTTTATTATATATATCGCTTATAAGATGTTATGCATTTTTTAAATTGTGTGTGATTGAGTGCTTACCATGTGATAGTTCTCGTTTCTCTCCATTTGGTAAATACAGCAAACAAGTAGTACTTACAGGTACACTTATATCTATAGAAAAGATATTTTCCTTAATTTCCCATTGACTATCAATTTTCCCGTAACCAGTTAAAACAGATGCTTTTGCCCATGTGAGATCTCCTCCAATTTGAGGACGAATTTGGAAAGACTTATACCCACCTTCTAATGCATCAATACCTGCAATTCTTCTATATAAAAAATCTCCAACAGATCCATTTGCGTAATGGTTGAATGACACCATACCATGTGTTCCATCTTCATCACCAGTATTGCTTGTTCCATCTTCGCGAAGAGCATCCCATCTTTCCCAAATTGTTGTCGCACCTGCTTTGAGCATGAAAAGCCAAGATGGACAGGTATCATTCAGTAACATTTCATAAGCTTCATCTAGATATCCATTGTCAGCTAAAGCAAATAAAACATATGGGGTTCCTGGAAACCCAGTTCCAATATTATAGTTATTATCACGAATCATTCTTGCTAGATGACCAGCTGTTTTTTTTCTGTCTTCATCATTCAACATTTGATAATGTAGGGGTAAAACGTAAGCAGTTTGAAACTCTTTTTTCACCGTGCAATCTTGTTTCATTAAGATGCTTCGATAAGCGTCAGCAGTCTTGATGCTCAATTTTGTATAGTATTTTTCATCTTCTTGTTCATTGAGAAGTTTTGCAATTTTTGCTAGGATTCGACTCGTATTTGATAAAGAAGCTGTAGCAGTCCACCTACCTCGTCCCATCCATGTCATCAAACCAACATTTGGAGCTACCCAATCACCATAATGATGAAGGAATCTCCAAATATATTTGTGCTTCCCGAAAGAGAAAAGACTTGCCCAAAATTCACATGCTTTGATATATTTCTTCATCGCAGGATACATTTTGCGTAGTACATTCAAGTCACCTCTAGTACTATACTCTGCCCAGGGAACAAGGATACATGCATCACCCCAGTGATCAACAGCCATTGGGAAAACAATTTCGTATTGCTGTGGTATTCGAACCAAAGGTACTGTGACTGGAATCCCACCACCTCTGTTTTGTTCTGATTTAACATCGATTAACCATTTATCTAAGAATCGACTTGTATCAAAATTAAAGGTTGCAGTTGGAGAAAATAATGCAATATCTCCTGTCCAACCCATTCGTTCATCTCGCTGTGGACAATCTGTAGGAATATCAACAAAATTTGATTTTGCTGACCATACGATGTTACTTTGTAACTGATTTAACTTGGGATTTGAACATTCAAACTTTCCTGTTGTCTCCATTTGTGAATACAAAACATACGCAGACAATTCTAGTTTTGAAGTTTCAATGCCTTCAACACTAACATATCTAAATCCCATATATGTCATTGTTGGCGAGTATTCTTGAAAACCATCTTTTGCAATATAAATGATTTCCTGTTTTGCAGATCTAAGTGGTTTGGTGAATAATTCTCCATTCATTAAAAGTTCAGCATGTTTGAATCTGATTTTTTGTCCTTGTTTCGCATTTACCTTGATTGAGATAACCCCTGCGAAGTTTTGTCCAAAATCATAGATTAAAGTGCCTTGATCTGTTGTGAAATGGTTGACAGGTTTTAATTCTTCCATTCTTTGAACCATAGCGCCATAAGTTGCTGTCAAATTTGGATTAATATTTATTTTTTCAACACTAGCAGAATGAAATACGATTTCATCATCTTTGAGAGAGGCATCATAGACTTCACCATTGTAGAATTCTGTTTCTATGAAATTACCTTGAAGCGTCACTTCCCATGATGGATTCGTACCAATAACTTCTATCGTTCCATCGATGTATTCTATGCGTATTTCGCATAAAAAGGCTTGTCTTTTCGCATAAACTCTTGTTCTTCTGGCATATGTAAAAGGACCTACTGCCCAACCGCCTCCAACAATTGCGGTTAATTTATTAGAAGTCTTTAAATCTTTTGTAATATCATAAACTTGATATTGCATATTATGTTTGTATGATGTGAACCCAGGTGCAAAATAATCTTTACCTACTTTTGCCCCATTTAACTTTAATTCATAGATACCTAGAGCTGTGGCATAGATTTTTGCGTGCTTGATTTTCTTTGAACTAGAGAACTTTTTTTGAAAAGTCATTGTTTTTGGAGATACTTTTTTCCCTTCATAACGATATTCTCCGTCAGTAATCCATTGTGCTGTCCAAGGTTCTCCAAATTTACCTGTTTCAAAAGTAGCTGATTCAGTTGCTTTTTCACCTAGATTATCTGTTACTTCAACATCTACTGTATATGTTGTGTATGGAGATAATTTGGGTCCATTATACTCAACTACTATCTGATTTGTTGCATCTACAGACCAATTCCCTATTGTGATTTTTGCGTCAACGATGTGCGTGTTTTGCCGATCGCTTTCTACATAATAAGTGATTCGTGGTCGGGACTGATCTGTGACATGACCCGATGTTTGATTTTCTATTTTTAGTCCTTTAATTTTTAACATAATTATACACCTTTTTTCTGCATCTAATTTTTACACGCGATGGGTACTTTTACTAATTGTGTAGATGATTCATCAGATACCTTAATAATCAATTCTTCATTTGAATCATCATAAATAGTAAGAACTGCCATTGACTGTCCGTAATAAGTTTTTGCTGTCTGATTTAAATAACCTTCTTGATTATACGGACAAGCATTTCCAAATCCGAGCAGAACACCATTTTTTACCTCTAAATGAATATTGTGTTTTTCCATTGGTTTCCATATGCCATTTGCATCAGTATATGAGAACAACATGTATAACAATCCATTTTTTTTAATGACCTTTTGTTCTAAAGTAACAGTTAATTTTGTTTCTGAACTTGCTGATTGAAGACTCTCTTTACCGATCTTATTGCCTAAATTATCATAAAGTATTGCTTGAATGATTCCCGGTTGATATTTTTGATGAAAAGTTACTCTATTATTCTTTTTCATTTTTTTTCTTCCAACTGAAATATCGTTAATAATGAGTTCAACTTCATGGCCATTTGCATAAACTTCAATCACGGATTTCATACCCTCACAACCTGGCCAAGACCATGAAGCCATTGCATCTGTCATTTTCCAGGCTGATGGAGAATGTCTTCCTGTTTGATATACTGGTCTAACAGCGATTTTGGGTCCAATTGTTTTCTCTAAAGCAACTTGTGTATAGAAGGATTCTCCGCTTGATATACCCAGAATATCTAATCTACCACTACCTGCTGTTAGCCAAGCTGTTTTTTTTGAAAAATCTTTGGCATAATCTTCGTACACCCAAGATCCAATTCCAGATTCGCCTAAGTAATCCATACCTGCCCATACGAAATCTCCGATAATACGTTTGTTTTGTTTTGCCAATTTCATAAATAGAGAAGCATCATTACAAAACGTTTCAGTTCCTAAAATTAAGCGATTGGGATATCTTTTTAAATCCTTTTTATAACGTAATATGCCATAATTATACCCAGCAATATCCATATGTTTAAAAGCATCTTTTGTTCTTAAATCAGATCCTCTTAAGGTTGCTCCAAACTTCATGAATTTTGCCCCAAACAACCCTGCTAAACTGTTGAAAAATTCACTCCCGACTTTTTTCGGCTTGGAATGATTTGTACTTTTTTCGGCTTTTTTGTCTGAATAAACTCCAAATCCGATTGAGCTAAGAAAATTAAAAAATATATTAACTCCACATGTAACCGGTCTGCTTTGGTCCAGTTGATGTAAGTGTTTAATCATTTCACCTGTAAGATCAATACCATTTTTCTGAGCAGTTTCCGATACTTCATTTCCTATAGAATATAGAATAACAGAGGGATGATTGTAATCTTTTTCAACCATATCCTTTAAATCCTGCATCCAACATTCACTAAAATGATTTGCATAATCATATTTTGTTTTATGAATGTACCACATATCAACATATTCATCCATGACTAGCATTCCCAATTCATCACATGCATCTAATAATGCTTTGGAACAAGGATTGTGGGCAGAACGTATTGCGTTGTAACCTTGTGCTAATAAAAGTTGAACTTTGCGTTTTTCAGCATCAGGGTGAGATATCGCACCTAATAAACCGTTATCATGGTGGATACAAGCCCCTTTTAAAATCACACGTTTTTGATTGATGGTAAATCCTTCTGAATCATTCCATCCAATGGAGCGAATACCAAATTTTGTATAGGTTATGTCTTGTCCAAATGTGGCTTTTAAAGTATATATTTTTGGTGTCTCTGGAGTCCAAAGAATCGCTTCGTTCAAATTGATTGTTACTTTCGCTTGCCCATCTGTCTCAATATTTTTTGTGTATAAGATATTTGAATTATCCATAACTTCCAATAATAAGATACCTGAATTATTTGTCGTTATCGTCACTTGTATACTTTTTTTATGAATATCTAAAGTTTTTATTTTTACACCGTTTAAGATGATATGCTTTTTTTCACCTATAATCATTTTAACTGGTCTATAAATCCCTGATCCAGTATACCAGCGACTATTAGGTTGATCGCTGTTATGTACGAGTACTTTCAGTACATTCATTTGATTTAGTAATAGATGTTTGGTCACATTTATATAAAAATTCGTATATCCATAAAAATGAGAAGCAATATGATGATTATTTATATAAACCGAAGCATCTTTATATATTCCCTCAAATTCAAAATAAATTTCTTTGTCAATCAGTTCATTTGAGACTTCAAATTCTTTAATATATTCATAATCCCCACCAAGAAAATAGCTAATATTTGAACCACCCAGACTAAGATCTGAACGCCCCTCTTTTAGCATAGCATCATGCGGTAGAACTATTTTCATATAATTAGTGTCAGAAATATTTCTATATTTCCAACCTGTATTAAACTCTATATTTTTCACTTGTCTCACCATTTGGAAAAAATTAATATAATTTATCCAAAATCATTAATGTAACCGCTTTTATAAAGATAATATCATGTCTTTGAGAATAATAACCGGATATTCGTGAAATGCACATATAATGCGCGAATTGCATATTTTAAATTTTAGTAAAAAAGAAAAAACTAGGCCCGTAGTTTTTTCTTTTTAAAATAATCAAATTACCTAATTTTGAATTGGAATTAATACACGCGCTTCAAACCAATTTTTATTATTACTTATCAAAAGTGATCCATCATATTTTTTTGCTGTATTTAAAACACTTTTTAGTCCATATCCATGATTCATTGAATCTTTCTTTGTTGTTTCTGGTAAACCATTCTTATAGGTTATGTTACCAACATAAGAATTTTGTAGATGGATGATTAAAAATCCTTTTTGCTTCGTAACACTAAGATAAATTAACTTTTTATCAAAATCCGCGATAGCTTTTACACTCTCAATACTATTATCGAGTAGATTACCAAACATTGTACTAATATCGATAGGATCTAAAGAAGATAACAAATTCCCATCTGCAATTACATTAAGTCTTATATTATTGATTTGGCAGGTTATAGATTTTGCTGATAATATCGTGTCTAATACTTTATTACCAGTCTTATTTTGTGCTTCATAAACTTTAATTTCATTTTCTAATTCATTTAAATAATCAATTGAATCGCCTTCATGAGCATTTGTCTTCATTACAGTGATATAATGTTTCAAATCATGATATTTTCGATTAACCATTTCTATGCTTTTTTTCGACATTTCATAATTTTCAACTTGCAATTTTAATAGATTTTGTAATTTGTCCATTTCAAATTTAATATTTAACTCAGTAATTTGCATATGAGAGGCAAACAATAATACTACTCCACCAAAATCAACCAATGTTCTAATATTAAAAATTTCAGCGCTAGCCTGTCCACTAAACGGTGTATTATCTGAAAGATAACTGATGTTACTAAATAAAAATATTACAGCTACAATTAAAATTGTAGTGGTTAGTTCTTTTTGATTGATAGAGTAATTTTTGGAATCTCTAATAAACCTATATTCTATCCACCATATCATTAAGAAAATCAAAGACTCCAAAACTACCAAAAAGAGAATTGATATCCAAAATTGATTAGGAAAATAATCGTTCAATATTGAAAAATAATATAGTTGCCAACTTAGCGAACCAATAAATTCTCCAATTAGAAATGCTCTTGCGGTATAATATAAGACATTCGTAATTGTCATATCTACCGATACATAGATAAAGACCGCAATAACAAAGACATACAACATAATGCTCGGAATAAACCATACTTTTGAAACGGGATGATTCAATTCCATACCACCGACAAGCAATATAAGAAAAAGAATTGAAACAAGGACTAAAGGTACGGTTGACAACTTTTTTGATCGAACTGAAATAAATAATATTGCTCCTAGCCAATAGGCTAACGCATAGACACCACCTGGTGTCTCTGATAAGTCAAATAGGTAATTCATTTGCCTACCTCATTAAAATAGTTATTAATGGAATCTATAAATTCTTTTCTTCTTGCTCTACTTAATGGAATTATATGATTGGCAATATACGTTTCATTTCCATTGACTGAATCTACATGAGCAAGATTTACGATGTAACTTCTGTGGCACCGGAAAAAACATTCTCCTTTGAGTGATTTTTCAAGTGATTTTAATGGTTCTCTAGTTGTATAAGTCCCCTCTGTGGTATGGTAAATCGCATCATGGTTCTGGATTTCTATAAAATATATATCACTAATTTCTATTTTCTGAACTCCATTACCCACTTGAATTGTAATGAATTTTTTTGTGCGTCTGCTCATTCTTTTCACAGCTCTATCAATGCGTTGAGAAAGTTCAAAATAGTTGATTGGCTTTAATACATAATCTAAAGCATCAACTTTATATCCTTCCATTACATATTGAGGCATATTTGTAATAAATATTAAGATAACTTCAGAATCACTTTCACGAATTTTCGCAGCCGCTGTCATACCATCCATAAAACACATCTCAATATCCATCAAGATAATATCATATATAGGTTTATATTCTATTGCTATATCTTCTCCATCTTTAAAAACCGTAATCATCAGTTTTTTATTGCTTTCACTCTCATATCTAGATAAAAGATCTTTAAGTTTATCAATATAGTTTTTATCGTCTTCGACAATTGCAATTCTTATCATAAAGTCACCTCAATATTATTTTAGAGAATCATAATTAAATCCATATTTTAATTTTGACTCTCCATATATATACTTCATTAATCCTTTGGATTAAAGAAAAATATATTTTTGAGTATACATAATTATATCATATCAACGTACTTAACAATGAATATGTCGTTTGTCTTTCATAACATTTATATAGAAGTCCTAGTTGCTTTTATCACATTTTGGTTCTTCTAGCGTTTCAATTGAACATCTCTTTCATAATGTTTGATTTCTTCTAACCATTCGCCGTCTTTTGGAACGCTGTTGATTTCACAGTATTTGTCCCAAACAGTTCCAAAAGGCAAGGTTTTGATTTCTTCATTCAAAACTAGTAAAGAAGTGAAATCAGCCTCATCTTGGAATTTTTTCATAGTTTTATGTGGATATAACGCAGCATGCAATAGTGCCTTTTGAACATTTCTGGAACCAGTTATCCATGCAGCAACACGATTGATAGTAGCATCAAAAAAGTCCAATCCTATTAAGAATTTGTCTATTTGATTTGAAGCTATAATCTCTCTAGCGATTTCTCTGACGTCATCATTGAACGATACAACGTGATCGCTATCCCAGCGAACCGGTCTAGTAATATGTAGAGCTATAAACTTGTTGAATAAAAGTAAAGATGAAATTTTATCTGCAACATTTTCTGTTGGATGATAATGCCCGCTGTCTAACAAGGCATTGATTCCATGATGAGCGGCATAGTTTATATAAAACTCACTTGAACCGACAGTATAACTTTCAAGGCCAATGCCAAATACTTTACTTTCGACACTATCAATAATAAAGTTTTCATCATATTTATCTGAGTAGATTTGATCTAGTGAGTCTTTTAACCTTTTTCTAGGTGACAATCGATCTCCTGGTATATCCTTCATACCATCTGGAATCCAAATATTACATAAACAAGGAGATTTTTGTCTTTTCCCAATATATGCAGCAATTTTTCTTGATCTTTTCCCATGTTCTATCCAAAATTCACGCACATTTTCTATTGGTGACGACAATGTGAAATTATCAATTACCTTTTCGTGAGAGAAAAAAGTTGGATTGAAATCGATTTTTATATTATTTTCTAAAGCGAAATCAATCCATGGATCGAAATGTTTAGGTTCAATTTCATTTCGGTCAACAAAAGTATCAGAAACAGCATAGATTGCATGGAGGTTTATTCGCTTTGTTCCCGGTATATTTTCTATAGCCTTTAAGAAATCTTGTTTCAATTCTTCAAATGTACTTGCTTTACCAGGGTAATTTCCAGTGACCTGGATACCACCAGTTAATGCCTCATGACTTAATAAACCACTGATATCGTCTCCTTGCCAGCAATGAATAGATACCGGGATATCTTTAACAAGATTTATAGCTTTTTCAACATCGATTTCATAATGCTCATATTTTTTTAAAGCAACTGTATAATCATTCATTCATGATTCCTCCTTGAATTTTTATGTTACCTAATCCAGATGCTTCAATAGGATAAGTATAAATTGTAATATCTATTTGTTTTCTAATTAAATCATTTAAATGTTCATTCTTTGCTCCACCACCAAAAATATGTAGTGTATCTATTTTCTGATTGGTAATCTCTTCTAATTCTTTTAGAGCATCTTTATATGATTTCGCAAGACTATGAAAAACTGCGTTTAATATATCGGTGTTTTTTATTGGTGGGGTTTGATTGTTATCTATGAAACATTGAATAATTTCTTGTTTCATATTTTTCGGGGATAAGAATCGAGAATCATTAACATCAAAGATATCAGTAAAACAGGAAGTTGATGCATCATTTACTAGATCATTGAATGAATTAAATTTGCATTCCTTTTTTAGTTCTTGAATAATCCAAAGACCCATAATATTTTTTTGAAGACGAACATATCCAAGTCCACCTTCATGAGTATAGTTGAGCTCTGCAGCTTTTGAGGTTATGAAATCTTTTTGTGTTTTTATTCCAATTAAAGACCAAGTGCCACTTGAAATAAAAGCCTCATTATCTTTAATGTCGATTGCTTCAACTGCACTTGCAGTATCATGCGTTGCTGTTAAAAATACTTGTGCTGTGGTATTGAGTTTCTTCTTTAAACTTTCTCTCAATTCAAAAGTTTTTCCAGGGTGAATAATTGGAGGAAATAAGCTAGAATCAAACCCAAGTTTAGAGATTATTTCTTTTGAAAATTCTTTTGTGTTGATATCAACAAGTCCAGTTGTAGTTGCATTTGTATATTCATGAACTTTTTGTCCAGTTAACTTCCAAATGAAATATTCAGGTAACATCAAAAATGAATTTGCTAACGCTAAACGACCTGATATTTTATCTTGATAAAGCTGATATATTGTATTAAATGGTTGGTTTTGAATCCCTGTTATTTTATAAAGTTCTTTGTGTGAAATTAAATTATGTACTTGAGGAATACTGATTTGAGTTCGTGAATTTCGATAGGCAAATGCAGGTTCTATTAAATGATTGTCATTTAAAAGAACATAGTCTACACCCCACATATCAATTCCAATGCTATGCAATTCGTGGTGTTTATCTATAGCAATTTGAATTCCAGTTAGGACTTCATTCCATATACGTTCTATATCCCAAACTAAACCAAAAACGGAATTATTTGTCATTGAATTATCAAATCGATAAATTTCTTCTGTTTCAAATTTACCATGATTATATATTCCAAGTAGATGTGTTCCTCCGCTTGCTCCAATATCAATTGCTAATACTTTTTTTGTTTTCTCGCTCAATTTAATCACCTATTATTTTTAATTAGCTACATAATAGCATAAATGCATGGTCTTTCAAAATATGAAAAAATATTTTTTCTTTTCAATGTTTTTATTAATTTGTCATTTTAAAATATTTATTATGCGATGACTAGTTTCACATCATTTTGATCAAATATTTGAATAAATTCAGCTGAAGGCATCTTATCGGTGATTACAAAGTCTATATCTTTGAAATCACATGATTGACATAAATTAGTTACACCAAACTTTTTGTGATCAGCTAAAAGTATGTGAATCTTAGAATGATTCAACATCTCTTGTTTAACTAAGGCTTGTTCTAAATTAGCTTCTGAAATTCCGGATTCAACTGAGATACCACCACATGAAAAAATGAAAACATTACAATTGAATCTCTTAACATAATTAATCGTGTCTATTCCCAAAATTGAATTTGTATTTCTATATACAATTCCTCCAGTAAGATAGACTTTAACATTAGTTTTTTGAGTCAAAATAGAAGCATTATTCAATCCGTTTGTAATAACAGTAATATTTTGATAATTATCCAAAAATGGTAAAACATAACCCACTGTACTACTAGAATCAATAAAATATGATTCATTTTTATTGATGTATTCTAAACATTTTAGTGCTATTAGTCCCTTTTCTTTAACTTGTGATTGTACGCGAACATGGATTGAAGATTCCATACTTGAGGATTCTGCAAATATAGCGCTTCCATGTGTCCGATAGATAATACCCTGTTTTGCAAGAAACGATAAATCCCTCCTTAGTGTCGATTCACTGACAAAAAGTCTATTCATTAGTTCTCGAGTATTGATTGTTTTTTCTTTCTTTAATATTTCAAAGATTTTTCTTTGTCTATCGTTTAATATCATATAAATTCCTCCAACAGTGGATGGTAATGACTGAATTATACTAAAACAATGGTTAAATGTCAATAAAACGGTCAATTTACGCCAAATATGAGCAAAGATGTTATAATTTTAAGCGTATACTATAATTCATTTTGGCAAAATAAAATATAAACACAATTAAACTTGATAAGGTTGAAACCAATGACTATTAATCCGTACAAACTAAATTGTAAATCAAAATCAAAAAGAATACAAGCCCTTTCAGAGAGTATTACTTTTGAAATGAAATCTGATGAAAAAGTAATGCCTAGAGAAAATGATTCTAATAATCACATCCATACCACTTATTCTTTTTCTCCATATTCACCAACTGCAGCAGCTTATGCAGCATATAAATCAGGATTAAAAACATGTGGAATTATGGATCATGACACTTTAGCTGGTGCTAATGAATTTTCACAGGCATGCAAAATTTTAAAGATGGGATACACTTGTGGTGTTGAAATGCGAATTAAATTTAAGCTTGGTCAATGGGGTAGAATGAATCACCCTGATCAACTCAATTGTGCATACGTGACTGCACATGGAATACCCTCAACATCAATTCAATCATTCGATAAATTTCTTAAACCTTATCGATTAGTTCGACTAGAACGAAGTAAAGCAATGGTTGATAAAATAAATATCCATTTTAAAAAATATGGGATTTATCTTGACTTTAATATGGATGTATATGAAAAATCAGAGGCTGCAGATAATGGAACAATTACAGAAAGACATATCCTCTACGCACTAGCAACAAAATTAGAGGAGAGATATGGAAGAAACTCCACATTGATTATGTTTTTAGAAAATGAACTGGGATATCAATTATCCAAAAAACAACAAAAGTATTTGCTTGATAATGATAATGAGTACTTCTTATATGATCTTTTAGGAATTATTAAGAGCAAGACGGATTTTTTCTATATCGATGCTGATTCTGAAATGCCGAATGTAGAGGAATTCATTGAAACAACAAAAACTTTTGGAGGGATCCCTGCTTATGCATATCTAGGTGATGTCATCGATTCAGTTACAGGTGATAAATCACCTCAAACATTTGAAGATCACTATTTAGAAAAATTGATTCCAGAACTTAAAAGACTTGGATTTGAAGCCATTGCTTATATGCCAACGAGAAATACAAAAGAGCAATTATTTCGACTAAAAAAATTATGTAAACAATATCAGCTTATGGAAATTAGTGGTGAAGATATTAATTCGCCAAGACAAAGTTTCCATTGCAAAGCGCTAGAGGATCCTGAGTTTAGCCATCTTGTCACCTCAACTTGGGCATTAATTGGGCATGAGAGAAACTCTGAAATTGATATTGATAATGGATTATTTTCTAAAAAAAGTATCGAGCAATATCCTAATTTAGAGGATCGTCTTTCCTATTTTGAAGCTCTAGGTAAGGCATCAATCAATCATTATGAATAGGAGATTATAAAATGAACCATATTAATTTAAAAGGGAAAGTAGCCATTGTTACAGGAGCAGCTCAAGGATTAGGTGAGGCTCTCGCACTTAGACTAGATGCAGAAGGTTGTAAAGTTGCGGTATGTGATCTGAATTATGATGGAGCAGCTAAAGTTGCTTCAAAACTCAAAGATGCAATCGCAATCAGTTTGGATGTATCAAAATTTTCTGATTGTCAAGCAATGGTGGAGCAAGTTGTTTCAAAATGGCAAACAGTCGATATTTTGGTTTGCAATGCTGGAATACTAATTAGTGGGGATATCTACAAGCTAACTTCAGAAGAATTTAAATTGGTAGTTGATGTCAACCTCAACGGGTATTTTAATACAGTTAAAGCCGTCGCACCACTAATGCTTGCTAATAAAAAAGGTAGTATCATACAAATCAATTCTAAATCTGGAAGAAAAGGATCTTACAAAAATGGAGCTTATTCAGCAAGCAAATTTGGAGGAATTGGATTGACTCAAAGTTTGGCTTTGGAATTTGCTGAAGAAAATGTAAGAGTAAACAGTATTTGTCCGGGTAATTTATTAAACTCCCCATTGTGGACAAATAGTTTATTTAAACAGTATGCAAAAAATCTTGGAACCACAGAAGAAAATGTACGACAACAATATATTAATCAGGTTCCAATGAAACGTGGCTGTGAATATGACGATATCACCAATGTTATGGTATTTCTTGCTTCGGATTTATCAAGTTATATGACTGGTCAAGCAATTAATGTTACTGGTGGACAACAAATGAATTGATTTAAATTGTGCAAATAGAAATAAAAATTTCTATGCACGCTAGAAAAATAGGTGATATCCATGAATAATATAATTAAAGAGTTAATCAATATCTCAACATATGCTGGTAATAGAGTAGATTATACCCAAGGCGGTGGTGGAAATACATCCATCAAACTTGACGATCAAACTATGATAATAAAAGCGTCAGGATATAGACTCAAAGATATTAATGAGGTTGAAGGTTTTGTAGTTTTGAATTATAAGTCTATTCAAAAATTTATTGATGGTATAAAAGATGTGACTGACTCAAATCTTGAAAACAAGAACAAAAGTATTCTAACACAATCAATTATAAGAATTGAAGATCAAGCGAATCTAAGACCCAGTGTTGAAACTGGATTTCATGCGATACTTGATAAATATGTGATTCATACACATGCTGTTTATGCCAATTTAATCAATTGCACCGAAGAAGGTTTGGATATCTTAAAGACTGTTTTCAAATATGCAGATTTTTCTTATATATCGATTCCTTATGTTAATCCAGGATTAAATCTATCAGTTGCAATTAATCAAGCTCTCAAAGATTATCAAGCAAAACATCACAGTAAACCAGAAGTTATTTTTTTGGCTAATCACGGTTTAATAGTAACTGCAAGTGAAATTGAACGTGTTAAATATCTTCACTCAGAAGTCAATGAGAGAATTCGTGTTTTTTTTGGATTAAAAGAGGTTCAAACAGATGCATGTTTGATTCGTTTAGATAAAATGAAATATAAATCAAAAACGCCCTTTATTATTGATTGCTTAAAACTTATATCAATCTCAAGAGAATTATTAAAAGAATATCCATTATATCCAGATCAACTTGTTTTCTTAAATAATGCACTTGATCAAGATTCAGGAAAGATGGTTATATCATCAAATGAAATTATCTTTAATACTGATATAAAGGAAGCTGAAATCATGAACGAATCACTTTTTGCTTTCTTATTTATTGTGACAACTTTGAATAAAAATCATTTAAAAATCACAATAATGAATGAAAAGGACATAGCTTTCATCAATGGATGGGAAGCAGAAAAATATCGGAAAAAACTTGCTGAGAAGAGAAAACATTAATGACATACATAGAAGCAATTTATCCCCATAGAAAAATTGGATTATATACAGTATTCGTGAAATCTAATAACAGCTAAAAAGAGGTATGAAATGAAATATAAAACAACGATAGACAAAATGACTTTAGAACAGAAAGCTTCATTAATGTCAGGTAAAGATTTTTGGCAAACAATGGACATTGCAGAGTTCAACATTCCCTCAATTTTTTTAGCAGATGGTCCAAATGGAATGAGAAAGCAAGTGGAAGCCTCTGATCATTTGGGATTAAATGAATCACTTAAAGCAACTTGTTTTCCATCATCGGCATCATTAGCTAACACATGGAATCCTTTGTTGATCGAGACAATGGCTACATTATTAGGTGCGGAAGCGGTAGCACAAAAAGTTAATATGGTATTAGGACCGGGAGTTAATATAAAACGAAATCCACTTTGTGGCAGAAATTTTGAGTATTACTCAGAAGATCCTTATTTAGCAGGGAAAATGAGCGCAGCATTCATCAGAGGTATACAAAACCATGGTATATCAGCGTGTGTTAAGCATTTTGCTGCTAATAATCAAGAATATAGACGTATGTCAATTGACAGTATAATTGATGAGAGAACATTACGTGAAATCTATTTGCAGCCATTTGAAATTGCAGTTAAACAAGGAAAAACGAAGGCTGTCATGTCATCTTATAATAAGGTAAATGGCCAGTATTCAAATGAAAATCAACATCTGTTAAGAGACATATTAAGAAAAGAATGGCAATTTAATGGTGTTTTAGTTTCAGACTGGGGTGGTAACAATAATCGTGTTGAAGCTCTTAAAGCATCAGCTGAGCTTGAAATGCCAACTACTGGTGGTGAAACTAACCAAGAAATAGTTGAAGCCATTAAATCTGGAAAACTCGATGAAAATATTTTAAATGAGGCCGTAGACCGTCTTCTTGATTTAGCTTTTTCTACTTCTATAGCGCTTAAGGAAAGTTCAGCTGTATTTGATGCTGAATTCCATCATTTGCTTGCCCGTAAAGTAGCCGAAGAATCTATGGTATTATTAAAAAATGAAAATCAAGTTTTACCAATAAAGGCAATAGAAAAAGTTGCTATTATTGGTGACTTCGCACAAAAAATTCGCTTTCAAGGTACTGGATCATCTGGTGTTAACCCTTCTAAGCTAGAAAATATTCTTGATGTCACTGATGAAAGTGATTTTCAAATAGTTGGTTTTGAAAAGGGGTACAACCGCTATGGCCAACCTAGCAAAAAACTAAAAAGAAACGCAGTAACGTTAACAAAAAAAGCAGATAAAGTCTTATTGTTTTTGGGACTTGATGAACAATCTGAAATTGAAGGTTTAGATAGAAAGAATTTGAATTTACCTAAAAATCAGCTTGATCTACTCGTTGAAATTGCAAAAACTAACAATAATGTAATTGTTGTATTATCTGCAGGGTCTGTAATCGATATGAATTGGGATCATTTTGTTCAAGGTATTTTGCATACATATTTGCCAGGTCAAGCTGGAGCAAGAGCGATTATTGATTTACTCGTCGGTAAATCAAATCCTTCTGGTAAATTATCTGAGACATATCCTATGCATTATGAAGATATTCCTTCAAGTAGCAATTTTCCAAGTTTAGAAAACACTGCTGAGTACAGAGAAGGATTATATGTAGGATACCGTTATTTTGATAAGCTAAATAAAACAGTTAAATATCCTTTTGGTTTTGGATTGTCATATACTACTTTTGAATACTCAGACTTACAAATCAATTTATCTGGTGTACGTTTTAAAATTGCTAATCTTGGTGTATTGTCAGGCAAAGAAATTGCTCAGGTATATATTGGAAAAAAAGATAGCTCAATATTCAGAGCAGAAAAAGAGCTTAAAGGATTTCTAAAAGAAAATATTGAAACTCATCAAGTCAAAGAAATTTTTATTCCATTTGATGAATTTAGCTTTAGATATTTTAATGTGAAAACCAATAAATATGAAATTGAAGATGGAATCTATCAAATCTATGTTGGTGCATCTCTTAATGATATTCGTCTGCAAGGTGAAATCGAAATAGAAGGAACTAAGGCCGTTGCACCCTATGATTTAACTAAATGCTCTTCATATGTATTTGGTAATGTTAGTGAAGTACCCAATCGAGAGTTTGAATATCTTTTAGGTCATGAAGTTCCGAATCCTCATTTTGTTTTCTACAAAAAGAAAAGAATGAAGATCAATTATAATACAACAGTACAGCAACTTAGATATGCAAGAGGTTGGACAGGTAGGACGTTTGCCTTCTTCATTAGAATTGCCCCAAAGTTTCTTCGGTTTTTTGGAGCTAGAGATGCTGCTAATGTTATAATGATGGGCTTATATCATATACCAATGCGTGGGTTATCAAGACAAACTGGTGGTGCAATCACTTGGGAACAACTTAATGGACTTATCGATATGTTTAATGGACATTTCTTTAGGGGACTCAAGCATTATGTTAAATCAAGAAAAAAGAGATCTTAAAATTAAGGGTTATTAAATATTATGTATAAATTCTTAACAGATAGAGTTAATTGCAAACTGGATTATATATTTGTTGTTATAATTGATTTAGTAATTTTATTTTGGAAATCTTTGGAAGATGGATTATATTTTGTTATACCTATCATGTCATATTATTTTTAGAACATTACAGCAGAACGGGAGTATTTTATGAAATTAATAAGTTTTATCATTCCATCTTATAATTCGCAAGATTATATTAAAGTCGCGATCGATTCGTTGCTCATAGGAAAAGAAGATATTGAGATCATCATTGTGAATGATGGCTCTCAAGATCAAACGCTCGCTATTGCGAATATATATAAAAAAAGTTATCCAAATATTGTCAAAGTGATTGATAAAGAAAATGGTGGTCACGGATCTACGATTAATGCAGGACTGAAGATTGCTAAAGGTCTCTATTTTAAGGTTATTGATTCTGATGATTGGGTAGATCAAAATAGTTTGATCAAACTAATCAATCAAATCAAAGAGCATCTCTTATTACATCAAAATCCCGATCTTTATATTACAAATTTTGTTTATGAACATGTTTCTGATCATACGCAGTACGAAAGGGATTATAGTCAAAACTTTCCAGAAAACATCATATTTAACTGGACCCAGACCACAAAAAAATTTAAGTATTCAAAAACATTGTTGATGCATGCCTTGTTTTATAAGACAACTATCTTAAAAAAAGCAAATTTGGTTCTTCCTGAACATACTTTCTATGTTGATAATATTGTCTCTCACTTACCACTGCCCTTTGTAGAAAGTGTCTATTACATGAAGATCCCATTATATCGTTATTTTATTGGGCGCCCTGATCAATCAGTAACTTTAGAAAACATTACGAGACGATATCAACAACAAATACGCGTTTTCAATATTATTAGTAAAGAATATACCTATGAGTATATTAATAATCTACCCAAAGGGCTAAAAGCTTATATGAAACATAATATAACAGCCATGATGATGATTACACAAATGTTTACGGTTGCTTCTGATACTAAAGAAAGACGGAGTGACTTAAGAAATTTATGGAAAAATCTAAAAACCCAAGATAAAAAATTATATCATTTTCTTAAATATTATTCATTAAATACTTTTGTCCATTTTCTACCTTGGAAGTTGAAAAGTTTAATTATGGTTAAGAGTTACATCTATTTAACCAAAAAAATAAAATTAGGCTAATATGAGCAACCGTAACAGATAAACGAATGTATGTCTGTTTTTGTTATATAATATGAAGTAAAGTGGTGGTTGAAATGAAATATGATTATTTAATAGTGGGAGCAGGTTTATTTGGAGCCATCTTCGCTTATGAAGCAAAAAAACGTGGAAAAAAAATACTTGTGATTGATAAAAGAAATCACATAGGTGGAAATATATATACCGAAAAGCAAGAAGGTATCAATGTTCACGTTTATGGTGCACATATTTTCCATACATCAAATAACGAAGTTTGGGAATATATGAACCAGTTTACTGAATTCAATAATTTTGTGAATTCACCACTAGCATATTATAAGGGCAAGATATATAACCTACCCTTCAACATGAATACTTTTTATCAACTTTGGGGTGTGACAACACCCGATGAAGCTCAGAATAAAATAAAAAGTCAACAACAAGAATTTCATACTGAAAATCCTAAGAACTTAGAAGAACAAGCAATCAATATTGTGGGACCAGAAATTTATGAAAAATTAATTAAAGGATATACTGAAAAACAATGGGGAAGAGAATGCAAAGAGTTACCATCTTTTATCATCAAAAGAATTCCTGTGAGATTTACTTATAACAACAACTATTTTAGTGATATCTACCAAGGTATACCCAAAGACGGATATACAAAAATTATTGAAAAGATGTTGCGTGGAATAGAAATCAATTTAAATATGGATTATTTCGATCAAAAAGAAACTTATGACTTAATGGCCTCTAAAGTGATTTATACGGGCTCAATTGACCAATTTTACGATTATCAGCATGGTATACTTGAGTACCGATCTTTAAGGTTTGAATACACAACCCTTGATACTTCAGACTTTCAAGGAAACGCAGTTATCAATTATACAGAAAAAGAAATTCCTTATACAAGGATTATAGAGCATAAACATTTCGAATTCGGCTTGCAGCCAAAAACAATTATTACTAAAGAATTCCCTGACAATTGGTTGTTAGGCAAAGAGATGTATTATCCAATCAACGATGATAAAAATAATACAATGTATCAACTATATAAAAATAAAGCCCTAAAAGAGAAAAAGTTCTTATTTGGAGGTAGACTCGCAGAATATAAATATTATGATATGGATAAGGTTGTTGAATCAGCTTTAGCTTTGATAGCAAATGAATTCGATGACTGATGATAGTTTATTTAGTTATTGAAAAAAATCATGTTTTATATAATAATGATATGTTTTACTTTATTTTCGTAGACTTCGTTTGATGTATACATCACAATCCAGACAAAAAAAGGTTATACTACGAAAATTAAACTTATATTCAAAATTTGAGATAAAAATTTTCAATGAGGAGTTGATTATATGTATCCCTACTTATTTCCCGAGATTTTTAATGACTCAGTACCGATGTATTATTTAATGATTTTCACTGGAATTTCATTTATGCTAATTTATGTTACTTATCGGTTTGAAAACCGTGATGGCTTTACTAGAAAACAAACAAATCGATTACTATTATTAATATCTATAAGTTTATTATTTGCATGGTTGTTCTCATTTTTGTTGGATGCAGTATTTCATACGATTCAAGAAGGAGAATTAACATTGGGTTCAATTAACTTCTTAGGCGGGCTTATAGGCGGTTTTGCAGCCTTTCTATTGCTCATGAAGTATTTTTATAAAGATAAAAACAAAGATCTAAAAAGGGTTGCTAATACGATAATTACAGGTGTTGTTTTAGCTCACGCGTTTGGCCGAATTGGCTGCTTTTGTGCGGGATGTTGTTTTGGTATACCAACTGATACCTTTTTAGGTGTTGTGTTCCCTTATGGACATGCGCATACACTTTTTCCCGATACGTCCGTATTTCCAACACAATTATTTGAATCAGCATTCTTATTTATATTATTCATTCTGTTGAATCAGGTTAAATCTTTTAGAAATAAAGAAGTTCAAATCTATCTCATTGGCTATGGTGTATGGAGAATTTTAATTGAATTTATACGTGGTGATGATCGTGGTGCTCTACTACCTCTATTCAGCACACAGTATAATGTTTTTCCAACACCTTCGCAGTTAATAAGTTTCTTTATGATTATATTTGGCATTTATCTTTTATATCAACAGCGTAACAAAATGAGGATTACATATACTTAAAGTATAAAAAGATGTTAGTTCCAATCATTGAAAATTAACATCTTTTTTAATGAAAGAGTTGTTTCTATGAATGCAAAAAATCGAAATATAACAATTCATACTTATCAAAAGATTATCGTC
>JAFGTI010000084.1 GCA_016934175.1 Acholeplasmataceae bacterium
CTCCTATAATATTGAAAAGAGAAAAAACATGATTTGTTCTTTCTCTCTCTTAGTCTCTTTTTTGATTAACATGTTAAATCCATAGTTCTGTTTTACTTGAGGTAACTGCAATTGCACCGGCTTTTAAGCAATGTTCAATATCAGTTTTTGTTGCGATGAGTCCACCCATTAAGATATGTGCGTTGAGTTCACGTTGAATTCTAGGTAGTATTTCATAAGATGTTGCTGGAAGAATTTCAACGTATTCAGGATTAAGTTTTCGATTAATTTCTAAGCTTTGTTCAAGTGATAAACTATCTTTTAAAAAGAAGCGGAAGATACCAATAACTTTTCTTTTTTTGCAAATCTCAATCACTTTTGGTTTACTTGAAATAATTCCATCAACCTTGAGCACTTGAATCAAGTAAATTGCACCATATTCATCTGCATTCAATCCTTTGATTAATTCGGAATGAATTAAAACTTTTTTCTTGTTATCTCGCATGATTTGGATGAGTTCTGGAAGTTGTGCAAGTTGGAAGTTCATAAGAATACCATAGGTTAGGGGAAGCGATAGAAATTTTTTTAAATCTTGATGATTGCTAATGGCTGGGATGACGTGTTGATTTCCAAACATAGGACACTCCTTTATAAAATAAATAGCAAAGTAAAAAATGCGTCCATAGATCCATTTTTTTCTTCGCTCATTTTCTCTTATGATCTTAAATTTTACAATATTATTATATGTTTTTATTGACAGATTGTCAAGAAGTGCTAGTAATCAATAAGATTGATATCAAGAATTTGATCTGCAGATAAAAAATATCGACCTTCAAGGACAATTTTTCGCTTTATCCAATCAAGTTTTATAATGCGCCCAGACATGGTTTTTGTGTAACCATCTTCAAAATAATGGATTGAAATTTCATACTGTTTCATCAAAGCTATTTGAAGCTTTCGATTTAATTCATCAAGTTGGTCGTCTGATAGTATGGGGCGTTCAGACTTGCCTAATCGATATCGCAACTCTTTTAAAAGTGAATGATAACCAACTAGAGCGTCAAAAGGTGCCCATTTAATGATGCCACGATCGTGGTAAATGGAATTAGCCATGGTGACCTCCAATCATGCGATTACGCGCTTTAATCGTTGATTTTTCGAGTTCGCTCGATGCGCGATTCACACTGTTTCGACCATATTTCATGCGGATTTCATCAAGTGCATAACCAAGTTCATTCTCTTTATCGATTCGCACACTATCTTCAAAAAGCGAAAACTGATAAACAGATTGTTTTGATAAATTTGACACACTAATATGTACACGACGAATCGGTTCATCTTCATAATTTTGGTGGAATAAATAAAGACAATAATCATAAATCACAGAAGCATTAGAAGTTGGATAGTCCAAGGTGATTTGTTTACCGAATCCACCACCCACTGATTTGCTATAACTTATACCAAAATGAATGGTTCTGCCTACATAGTGCCCCATCCGTAAGCGTCTTGAAATATCATCCGCCATTTCACGAATGATTAAAAATATGTCTGGTGGAAGATAGTCAGAAAAAAGCATTTGTCCATTGCCAATGCTTGCTTGGTGAACACGTGAATTGGCATTCCTTTTTTCACCAATCACACTCATGTCAATCCCATGTGTGTGATAATAAAGTTCTTCACCAAGAATACCGAAAAGTCGTTTAAGAGTCTCTAAATTATAGTGAGCGATATCACCAATCGTTTTAATACCTAATCGGTTTAATCGTTTTTCCATGCGATGCCCAATTCCCCACATTTCACTTAGAGGTTCAATCGGCCAAAGTTTATGTGGAATATCTTCATAATTCCAATGGGCGATAAAGTTAGGTGATTTTTTAGATTCGATATCAAGTGCAAGCTTGGCAATCAACATGTTTGGTCCAATGCCACAAGTTGCGTATAATTTTACTTCATCGCGAATTTTAGCGAGAATGAGTTCAGCTAATTCATCCGCGCTTTTTTTATAATATGATAAATAGGATGTTACATTTAAAAAGGCCTCATCCACAGAATAGATGAACAAATCATCTTCAGAAACGAATGATAAATAGATCTCAATGACACGAGTTGAAAATTCAAGATAAGTCGCCATTCTTGGCTTGGCAAAAATAATCCTTGGGTCATTGGGAAGTTCGAAGATTCGACAGCGACTTGGAACACCGTGCATCTTTAAAAAAGGTGAGACAGCTAAGACAATTGTTCCATTGCCACGCGACTTATCAGCAACCACTAATGGCGTTGTAAAGGGGTCTAATCCCAAAAGTGCACACTCAACGGATGCATAGAAACTTTTTAAATCGATGCATAAAATATGATGATGAAGTTTATATTGTTCCATGAAGACTCCCCCTTTGTGCACCCATTATATCAAGGAATTTTCAAAAGAGAAGATGATGAAAGTTGTTTTCAGAATGAAAGTGTTATCAGTAAAATATGGCATTTATTTACATTATAAAAAACAAATTTTAGGTAAAAAAAAGGCACCTCTTTACGAAGCGCTTTTCAAGATTTCAAATAGTTTTTTCTCTTCAATTTTTGTTAATGGACGATATTTTCCAGTTGGGATATCCAGATGGATGTGCATAATCCGAATGCGCTTAAGTGACAAAACGTTGTAACCAAAATAAGCACACATGCGTCTGATTTGTCGATTTAAACCTTCAGTCAAAATGATTTTAAATGTTTTTAAATCAACTTTTTTAACAATACATGGACGTGTTACGGTATTTAAAATCGGAACGCCTGCAGCCATTTGATCACAAAATATTTTTGTAACAGGTCGATCAACAGTGACGAGATATTCTTTTTCATGTGCATTTTCTGCACGTAATATTTGATTGACGATATCACCATCATTCGTTAATAGAATAAGTCCTTCACTATCTTTGTCGAGTCTTCCAATGTGAAAAATACGTTCAGGATAATGGATGTAATCAATCATGTTACCTTTTATTTTCGTGTCAGTTGTTGACGTAATACCAATGGGTTTATTAAAAGCCAAATAAACTCGTTTTTGAAGGTTAGTTAAAGGCTTACCATCGACAGTCACAATACTTATGTCTTCAACCTGAGAACCTAATAAGGCAATTTGCCCATCAATTTTAACACGATTTTCTAGGATAAGACGATCCGCTTCACGACGTGAACAAAAGCCAGACTCACTTAAATATTTATTAATTCGTGTTGCCATGCTTACAAGAAAATTGGTGCATCATAAGTCTGTCCCTTAAGATCAACCGTCATGCTTTCAATGATGATATCTTCATATGGACGATCACTTACATCTCTTTTAGCTGCTGCTATGCTATCAACAACTTCAATACCTGAGGTAACGACTCCGAAAGAAGCATATTGACGATCAAGATGTGGTGCATTTTGATGCATAATAAAAAATTGAGTCGTTTGCGAATTAGGATTGCTTGTTCTAGCCATCGAGATTACACCACGTGTATGCATGAGTGGGTTCTCAAATCCATTTAATGTGAATTCACCACGAATGGGTTTAACGGATGATCCACCACCACCTTGAATCATGAAACCGGGAATAATTCGGTGGAAAATAAGACCTTCATAATAATTATTTTGAATGTGGTGAATAAAGTTGTTCACCGTATTAGGTGCAACCCTTGGAAATAGTTCAATGGTTATTGTTCCATAGTTTTTTACTTTTAGTGTGACAACAGGGTTTTTTTCATCCCTGAATATTTGATAATTCATTATGTATTCTCCTTTTGTATTTTCATGAAAAAAGGCTTTCGCCTTAGTTCACATATGGTCTTTCATCTTCTGGTTCTTCAATCTTTTTATGTTTCTTTTGATCACTTGGTAATTGATCAGTGACTCCAGATTCAATTCCTTTATCTTGTGTGGCATTGATTGATTTTGAATAATCACGATACTTTTGATAACCACCATAACCATCAACACCTAAATAAACAGAACCTAATATCGCGATAATAAGTAAGAATAGGCCAACAGTTCCATAATCAAAATTAGGAACTACCGCGATAATGACACCAATCGTTAATGCAGCAATGTGCATCCAAAATTTAGGGACTTCAGTTTTTTCACCAAGAAAAACTACTGAATTAAAAAATACCAGTCCTCGAACATAAAAAACAAATGTCAATGAATAACGATACACACTTGACCAAACAGGTTCAGTTGATAAATCTCTGGTAAGTGCAACATAAATAATGGCGATACCAAGTAATGTATCAAAAATAATTTCAATCAAGTTAATCGTCCGCAAAGCCTCTTTTGACAGTGTTTTCATCAGTGGTATCACGCGAAGGAGAGAAAAGAGTACAATTGCAACCCCAGTAATCGTATAAACGACTTCATCTGCAAATGCCATGTAAATACCAACACCCAATAGTAGTGCAGCTAAAACAAATTTTAAAATCCAACCATATCCATACGCTTTAGATTTCATAAGACATCCTCCTTCTACAGTTGAATTATACTGAAAAATGGCTATTTATGCAATAAAATGACGTGCAATACTTTGATTGACTCAAAGCGTCAACAATACGATTAATCAAAGTTGTGATTAAAGATGCATAGAGTTTTAAGTAATATGACTTATGATATGACTGATTATGAAGTGATTCAACGTTATTGGATTGACCTGAACTAACTTAAATAATTGGTGGATGAATATAATTTGTTATGCTATAATTTTAGTTGAATCACTTCGGGAAGTGGCTCAGCTTGGTAGAGCGCCTGGTTCGGGACTAGGAGGTCGCAGGTTCAAATCCTGTCTTCCCGACCATCAAGAAATAAAAGCCCAATTGAATGGGCTTTTTTTATATCATTTGATGTTTTCGAATGAGTAAAACTACAGTATATGCTGCAATCAGAAGAATGAATGCAGTAACTGTTAAAATCGATTTGGTTCCTAAAAACAATGCAAGCGACGTCATGATAAGGCCACTCGCAATTTGACCAATACCATCAATTTGACCAAAAGTGGACATGACAGTTGCTTTAATGCTTGAAGGGATTTCGCGGGCTTGAATGCTCATAT
The DNA here is from genome assembly GCA_016934175.1 of Acholeplasmataceae bacterium. Lineage (GTDB taxonomy): Bacteria > Bacillota_I > Bacilli_A > Acholeplasmatales > Acholeplasmataceae > Peloplasma. The sequence goes on from JAFGTI010000084.1 coordinate 5,048, forward strand.
ACAGTGGATCTAGACCTTCTCTTGTCATTCGAAAGAAAAAGAATCCAGCCATTGCGATATAAGCTTGGTTTACATAGGCGAAAACAAATAGTCCAAAGCTCATCATCATGAGTAACATCATAAACCAATGATATGTTTTTAAGCCTTCTGAAACATATTTTTTAATAATCCCAAGCATGATAATGCCTAAAATAGCTACAATCATATGCATGATGGAAACAATGTAGATTGAAGGTAACTGACTAAATAATGTGTCTTTCACTCGATCAAGTATGATGAATTCTTCAAGTCGATCAATACCTTCGCTGAATAAACCAAGTAAAAAGGCAGTCATGACAAATATTTTTAGCAACGGATGCTTAAAAATATGTTTGACACCTAATTTAAATTGATGAATCATTGAATGCGTAATCTTATGATGAATTTCACTTTCTTTCATTATAAATACGAGTAATATACTCATGATAATAAAGATGAATGCACCAACAAGCATTGGAAGTCTAATATGAATTAAACCCAATAATAAAGCAACAATGATACCACAAATCGTCATCCATTTGCTGATGGCATTACCTTTTATATATGTCAATTCAATATCTTGATTATGAGTTTCATCAGAAATCCACGCATCAAGAGCTCCACTGATAAATGTATAACCAAATCCCCATACAATCTGAGCAATAAAGATCCATAAAAATTTCAAACTGGATAGTTCAATTAAAAAGCCTATTCCGATGATAAAAAAACCAAGAATAACACTAAGTTTTCGTGAATATTTATCGGCAATAATTCCAGTCGGAACTTCAAAAAGAATCACTGCAATCTCTAGTGCGGTTCCAAGTAGAATGAGCTGATAAGGGGCCAATTTTGCATAATCGATGCGATAAACAATGGCTGCAGTCATCATCATGGTCATGCCTAAATTGATCATACCTCTTTGCAAAATAAAAAGTTTTCTTGAATTCATCATTAACCTCACTTTTTTATTTTACATGAAAAATGATAAAAAAAGAATGCTCATCAAATTTTGATAACGAACATTCTTAAATATGAATGAATGGATTATATTAAAGTGTGATTAGCACACATTCATCGTCTTCTAAAAGTTCTAATTTTTCTTTGTGTAAATCACCATCGAGGATAATCAAATTTTTATCTCTAAAAATGCCAATAAGCACTTGTTTAGGGCTTGTTTGGTTATAAATAGATTCAATAGCTTGCTTTTTAGAATTAAAAGAAAGTGGAAAATCAGCTTGAATAAAATCTTTGGCTTTTACAATTAAGATGGCTTGTTTATCAATATGGTTCTCATCAGCTTCAATGGTTAAAAGATCTTCATAAAATGGTGCTGTTTCTTTGAATAGAGCAAGTTTACTTAGAAGTAGTGAAATAATTTTATTCGAAATAATGGTGTTATTGATGTTAAAACCACGGACGATGATATCGTTTTTAGGATTTAACAATTCTACAATAATTTCCACATTTGGATTTTTAATGTGACCTTCTAAATAAATGAGTGTGTTAATAATATTCGCATCGAGTGCATCAAAATCAACATTTTCATCACTTAATAGTAGTATTTTTGCAGGATGTGATGTTTCATTCAGTTTCGTTACAAATTCAGGGATTTCATGAGCTTCCACATAACTTGATTTGAATTTGCTCTTATAAATGCTTTCAAATTGTTTTAAAGAATCTAAGATAAAGGATAATTTGTTATTTGTGCCGATAATATATGTGTCAAAATCAGTCGTTGATTTAACCTTTTTAAGTTTTAGATTTACAGGTTCAAAGGAATGAAAACTTTTTGAATTTTTAATGTTATCATTTGGTGACAAGACGTATGTAGCATGTTTATCATAAGCGACCGGTATTGCTTGATTATGGTTTTTTAATACAGATTCGAAATCTGGGTTAGGAACCATATAGATTTCAGAACCTTTAAAAGAGAATAAGCTTAGATAGACATCTTCAATTTTACTTTCGATTAATGTTTGGGCAATAATTTGACCGAGTCTACGATCAAACACAATCGGCATAATTTCATGTTCTTTTAAAGATTTTACTACTCTACTTAAAGTGAGTATTTTTTCTTTGGTTTCCATCTTTTTAATTTCAACAACAATTGGAGGTTCTAGATCAAACTCAATTTCTCCCAAAGACAAAATATTTTTAATGACGTTTAAATCACTTTTCGTCATGGTTTCATCGATTTGTTCATGATGATCCGGATTCATAATCAATATAGCTCTTGCATGTTCAATAGTGATATCATCAAGATTCGATCGAAGAAGCGGATCTCCTTGTTTTACTAAAACATTCATTTTTACAAGCTTATGTTTTTGAGCTGAACGATTGATGGCATTAATAATTTGTGTTTCTGCATAACTTTTATCAATTTGAGCTAAAATCATGACGGTAACATCGCTTGATTCAACAAATAATAAATCAGAAACAAGCTCAGGGACCTTTGAATTCCAGTTTAATATAACAATATGGTTTTCCATATAAACTTTACCAGAACCTGATTTTTTATTTCCTACGTAGTCTTTAATCGCATTTGTCGTTAAAGCGATAATGACGCCAGTAAATAAAACCATACCAATAACCAAAACTACCACAGCAAGTATTAGTGTTTGAGGATTCTCAATTTGTAAAATAGCATTTGGGGTTAACATCCATTTCACACTACCATTAGCGAGTGCATCAATAAATGAAGTATAGCTATCATCAATCATTGTTGCTATAAAAGCTGCGATAAGCAAAATGATAATATTAATGAGCAACATGAGTAGAATCACATAAACCTGTGGACGTTTATAGGTTTTAATGCTAATTAAACTCTTTGTTCTCGCGATTGTGGTCTTAAATCGATTCATAAAATCCTCCTCAAGTATATATAAAAAGAACACTTTTTAGATGATAAAGATGATCTAAGCTGCCTATGTATTACTAATTTTATTTATATTATATAATGAAAATATAAATTAAATGTCTTTTTAAACACATTTTCCTGGATTTTATCATTCAGGATTTATACGATTATAGTAATTTGCGTTATAATGAAGAAAAGAAAACTATAAGAGGTGACTATGAATAAAAATTTATTTTCCAAAGAAAAATTACAGACATTTTTATTGATTGTATCGATTATCACAGTTTCTTTAGTGGGTTTATACGTACTGAACTTATTAGCTGCAAATATTATTTCTGGGATTGGTGCTGCAGCAAGATCGGTTTTAATTCCTTTTTTCTTAGCTTTTTTCCTGAGCTTTATTATAGGACCACTTTCTCATCTCATTCATAATACCTTAAAAATTCCTAAACGAACGAGTATTGTTTTAGCGATATTCATTGGATTTATTGCATTAGGTGGCATGTTTTTCTTGATTGCATCTTTCTTTGTTTCACAAATCTTAAGTATTTTCCAAGCTTTACTAGTTTATTTTGAAGGATCTCATCAAGAAGCATTTATTATCGAATTAATTCAAGTGATTCAAGCTTATTTCCAAGATACACATGTGACTGAGATTTGGGAACAAATTTCAAGTGAAGGTGTCACGATTGAAAAGTTGATGAGCTATGTCGGAAATGTGTTTGTATTTATATCTGGCACGGCTTCTAATTTATTTGAAGCTATTTTCTCAATCGTATTGACTCCCGTATTTTTATATTACCTGATTAAAGAAAAGTCACTTGTTTTTAAAAGCATTCTTAAAATATTCCCTCAATCTATAAGAACACATGTGACTGAATTAGGAATCAGAAGTGAGACTGTGATTGGACAATATTTTCGAGGTCAAGGATTATTAATGCTGATTACAGCATTGTATTTTGGTATTTCTTTATCAATTTTATCGCTTTTTGTACCAGGATTTATCCTTGGATTTGCCATTGCATTTGGCCTTATTAGTGGAATCATGACCATTATTCCATATATTGGAGCATGGATTAGTTTAGCAGTTCCTCTCATTTTTCTTTTCACTAAACATTTAGAATTACAAGTGACACAAGAAGGTGAAATGATCTTTATTATTGCAATCATCGTAGTCTTGATGATTTATTTAGTTGAACAACTTTTAGAAGGTAGTGTCATTCAACCTTATGTAATGAATAAACAAGTTCATATTCATCCGCTTGTTGTTATTTCAAGTTTAATCTTTTTTGGTGGTATTTTTGGATTTATCGGTGTATTACTCGCTGTTCCACTAGCGGGCTTACTTCGAGCATTATTTCAATATGTTGGCGAATTAAATGAAAGAAAAGAAAAACCGGCTAAAAAACTACCAAACCCAATCGAATAGAGGTGTAGAAATGCTAGAAATCAAAAATGTATCTAAAAGTTACGATGGGATTAAAAAAGCATGTGATGGCATTAATTTAACCATTGAATCAGGCGATATTTACGGCTTTGTTGGTCACAATGGTGCAGGGAAAACAACATTATTGAAAAGCATTGCAGGTATTATTTCATTTGATGAAGGTGAGATATTAGTGGATCATAAATCCATTAAAACCGAACCTCTAGAAGTTAAAAAGATTATTGCGTATATCCCAGATAATCCAGATATCTATGAAACACTTACGGGTATTCAATATCTTCAGCTAATCGCAAACGTCTTTGGCATTGATCAACATGAAAGATCAAGAAAAATTGATGAATATGCGACACTTTTTGAATTAACACAAGTTTTGCAACAGCCAATTTCATCCTATTCACATGGAATGAAACAAAAACTTGTAATTATCAGTGCACTTATTCATCGTCCTAAGCTAATGTTGCTTGATGAACCTTTTGTTGGTCTTGATCCAAAAGCTAGTTTTCAGTTAAAAGAAATTTTTAAATCAATGTGCCAAGAAGGAACTTCCATTTTCTTTTCAACTCATGTTTTAGAAGTTGTTGAAAAATTATGTAATAAAGTTGCAATTATTAAACAAGGAAAAATTGTTGCTCAAGGAAATACTCAAGAGATTATCATGAATCAATCACTAGAAGATATTTTTATGGAGATTGCGAGTGAAGCATAATGACTAAAGAACTTATTCGATTATTTTTTCGTGAAAATTTTTCGTTTCGTCGTTTTTTAGGATTTGATTATAAAAAAGAGAAAGCCAAATCCATACTAATCATGGCTGCCATCATTTATGCATTTGTTGCATTTGGTGGTTCTTTTGGATATATGTTTTTCGATTTGGGTAAGATTTTAAGTGAAATCAATCAGACACATATTATTTTAAGTTTTATCACTGTTTATGCGATTGGAATGGCGACGATGTTTGTTTTATTTAGAGCAGATGGCATGCTATTTCATACGAAGGATTATGAAATATTAGCACCACTTCCTATTTCTTCAAAATCAATACTATTTTCAAAACTCGCAGTTTTATATGTAATGACAACAGCATTTTCAGTATTGATTTCTCTACCGATGGCATTTGGATATTTTTATTGGTACGGATTTACTGTGTTAGGTTTTTTATTTTATCTGTTAGGGTTACTATTTATCCCCTTAGTTCCAATGGTTTTTATGTCTTTCATTTCACTGATGATTGTAAGTATATCTAAACGATTTAGAGCCAGTAAAATAGTGAGTATCATATTACTATTTGCATTCTTTATTGGCATATTTGCAATGAGCTTTTCAATGAGTGACGTTGAACAAAATCCGTTAACTGGTCAAATTGACTTACTCTCTGGTATTTCCAAATATTATTTACCAATCAAGTGGTACATGAATGCTGTTCATGAGTATCAAATCCTCGATTTTGTATTTCTGGTTTTATCACATGTCGTAATTTTTGGATTATATTTCTTCTTTATCGGTCCACTTGTTCATAAGACAAATCAAAATCAAACAAAGATGCGTGCTTATAAAAATAGAAAAGCTTTAAATTATGAATCACAATCAATTTACCAAACATTAATTAATAAAGAATTTAGAAAATTTTTCGGTGTTACTATATATGCTGTCAATTCAGGTTTAGGTCCGGTAGTCTTAATTGTTTTATCGATCGCTAGTCTGTTTTATCAAGATAAGATTGCTGGAACTTTAACTCAAATTGTTGGCGTTGGCCTTGATATTGAAGTGATGTTACTATTGATTATGGGCTTTTGTATTTCGATGACTTATACGCCAGCTATCAGTTTATCACTTGAAGGTAAAAACTTTTGGATTGTTAAAAGTTTACCAATTAAAGCTGAAACACTGATGATGTCAAAAGTATTATTTAACTTGATTTTGATTGTTCCGATTGCAATCATCAGTCTCTTCATGCTTGGATTTGTGTTAAATCTAAATGGCTGGTCAATTATACTTATGCTTTTATTGATTTTAAGTTTTGCAAGTTTGATGTCATTTCTAGATGCAATTTTTAATTTATACATTCCTAAATTTAATTTTAAGAACGACGTAGAAGTTGTTAAACAGAGTGCGTCAGCGATGCTTGGAATTTTTGGTGGATTTGCCACATTAGCAATGAATGGATTAATCTATTATCTGTTGCAAAAAGTATTGGAGTTAAATCTTATTCTCATCATATTGGTCATCATCAATGCTTCGTTTGCATTCTTAAGTTATTTTTGGATGCTTAAAATTAGTCCAAAATTAATTTTAAAAATGCAAGCTTAAATAAATTAATCAATCAACTAAAAAAACACGGGAGCGTTTGCTCTCGTGTTTAATGTTTTTGATTCACAAAAATATCGTTATATTGTCGATGCACCTTAATAAATGTGGTACATTTTGCTAATTGTTTTAAGGTTGGAGCACCAACATAAGTACACGTTGATCGAATACCACCTAGGATATCTTTAATCGTGACATCAACCTTCCCACGATAAGGAATTTTAACAGTTCGACCTTCACTGCTACGATATTCAGCAACTTCGCCGTGATGTTTAATCATAGCCGTAGAAGAACTCATGCCATAAAATTCGACAAATTTTAATTCCTCATAAATTGGTTGTTGAGTTTCTTGATTTCTTTGAAGCGTATTATGATACTCGGTAATAATCGATCCACCACCTTCATCATGTCCTGCGAACATACCACCTAACATAACAAAATCAGCGCCAGCACCAAATGCTTTTGCGACATCACCAGGACATGTACAACCACCATCACTAATGATGTGTGCACCAAGTCCATGTGCTGCATCAGCACATTCAATAATGGCACTTAACTGTGGATATCCAACACCTGTCTGAATGCGTGTTGTACATACAGATCCAGGTCCAATACCAACCTTTACAATGTCTGCACCACGCAAGATAAGCTCTTGAGTCATATCTGCTGTGACAACATTGCCTGCGATAATTGTATGTTTTGGATATTGTTTTCTCACCATGGATACAAATGTACCAAAAGCTTCAGAATAACCATTGGCAACATCAATACAAATAAATTGAATTGATGGATGATTTTTTAAAGTTTCTTGAAGTTTAATTAAATCAACTTTTGAGGTACCAGTACTGACTGCAAAAAAGTTGGGATTTAACTTTTTCATGTAGGGTTTCAAATGTTCAGATTGATAATTTTTGACTAAGCAAGTGAATAAATTGGATTTTTGAAGTTCTAAAGCCATGTTAATGGTTCCAACCCCATCCATATTTGATGCCATAATGGGAATACCCTTCCATTCTTGGCCACTATGCTTAAAATGATAAGTTCGGTTTAAATCAACTTCTTTACGACTAGAAAGTTTAGATCTTTTTGGGCGAATCAATACATCACTAAAATCGAGCTTTTCATCAAATTCGATACGCATTCTGATATCCTCCTAATTTATTTGACATGAATAGTATAATATAAAACTTTGATTATTGATATGGTTTTTCATAAACTCAATTTCAATTAAGTAATTCGCATATAAGGCATTGTAATTAAAAAAAAATTCCATTATACTTAAATCAAATTAAGTAAAATGTTTCGTTTAGGATATTGCACATCAATAAATGTTTTCTCTTAAAAAAGGAGTTACACATGAAAAAACTTTTTCTATTGATTTTACTTGTCATACCGTTAAGCAGTTGTCAACCAAAAATTCATGAAGTCACCTTTCAAACTGGCTTTGAAAATTCCATTGATTCAGTCTTGGTTGAAAATGGGAATATCCTAGAATTGCCTGAAATTACAAGAGAGGGATATCAATTTTTAGGATGGTTTGTCTCATTAAGTAGTGATAGTGCACTCTATAATGAAACTGAACCTGTGACACAATCTTTTGTCTTATATGCAAAATGGCGTCTCAATAGTTATACAATTTTCTATGATAGTAGAGGCGGTACTTTGATTCCTAATCAAACTGCTCTCTATGGAGAATCAATTTCAAAACCAATTGATCCCATAAAAAATGGTTGTGAATTTTTAGGATGGAGCTTAGAAGAAGATTCAAATGAAATTTATCAATTTGTTAAAATGCCAGGATATAATCTAACGTTATATGCAGTGTGGGACGAAGTTAATTATACAGGATCATCTCCAAGTGATGCGATCGTTGTTACTTTAGATACATTATATGAAGTTTTTTTAGATTTAAATCAATCCATAATTTTCCGTTTTCAACCGACAACAAATGGCACTTATGTACTAGAATCTTATGGAGAATTTGATACATATGTCAGAGTATTTCAATTGTCACTCCCACATGGAGATATAATTACTTGGGATGACGTGTTTCAAATTGAAGCTGAAGATGATTTTGGAGAAAACCAAAACTTTAAACTTTCAATGGTCTTAAACCAAGATAATGTCTATTTTATTCAAGTTGAAATGTTTTTCCAAGATATTGACTCTGGAACAATCCAGTTTAAAATCTATCAATAAATAAAGGAG
>JAFGTI010000085.1 GCA_016934175.1 Acholeplasmataceae bacterium
GTATTATCAACACAACATGATGAATCATGGACCCAAGAAGCACTAAAAAAAGAAATTCATGAACATGTTCTAAATCCTGTTTTATCTGGTTATGATACAAGTCATACTATTTATCAAATCAATCCTACAGGTCGCTTTGTTATTGGTGGTCCAGATGGAGATGCCGGACTTACAGGAAGAAAAATAATTGTTGATACTTATGGTGGTTATGCAAGACATGGTGGTGGTGCATTTTCAGGTAAAGATCCTTCGAAAGTAGATAGAAGTGCTGCATATGTTGCTAGATACATTGCTAAAAATATTGTAGCTTCTGGAATTGCTGATGCATGCGAGATTCAAATTGCATATGCTATAGGCATAGCAGAACCGGTTAGTATATTTATTGATACATTTGGAACAGAAAAAGTAGCAATAGAAAAAATATACGATGTTGTCAAATCAAATTTTGATTTAAGACCTGCAGGAATTATCAAAATGTTAGATTTAAAACGCCCGATTTATGCTAAGACTGCCGCATATGGTCATTTTGGAAGAGATGACAAAGACTTTTCGTGGGAAAAGACCGATAAGATTGCTTTATTTAAGAATCTATTATAAAATAGATACGGTGATGAAATGGATAACTTAGAACAATTTGAACTGAAAAGGCAAGAAATACTTGCACAGTATAAGAAACAAAATGGAACAGCATTTTTATTGATTATACCGGCAATTCTTTTTTTAGTTTTAGGATTTATTTTAGAATTACCTTTGCTTTTTATCTTGACAATTGGATTAGGTATTCCAGGGTTTATTTTCTTTGGCAAAGCATCCATACTACGATCGACTTTTAGGAAATTGATAAAAAACGAGTTAATAACCGCATTATTAAAAGATGAGTTTGATGATGTCTATTACGACGCCAAGTCTAGTATACCTATATCGAGAATAACGCAAACGGGAATGGTAAAAAGACCTGATCGATCGAGCGCTGAAGACTATATTAAAGGTAGATACAAGGGTGTTGAATTTGAAGTTTGTGACATTAATTTGAAGGAAAGAGTTGAAACCAGAGATGCTAAAGGTAACACGACAGTTACTTACCAAACATATTTCAAAGGTCGCTGGTATATTTATAAATTTGAAAGAAAATTTGATGAAGAACTAAGAATTGTCGAAGGTAGAGGATATGGTATCTCTAAAAAGAATTTAGTTAAAATTGATACTGAAAGTATGATATTTAATAAAAAATTCGCCATTTATGCCTCATCTCAAGAATATGGTTTTTATCATATTACTTCAAGTATGATTGAAAAGCTATTGGAACTTGAAAAATTACATCGCGGATCAATTCTCTACTATTTTGTTGATGATGAGTTACACATCGGTGTCAACGATGGTAAAGATTATATGGAAATTTCGATGAAAACGCCAATTAACAAGGAATCATTAAAGTCGTTCATGTCAGATATTGAACTAATCCCAGCAATTATTAATGAATTGCGATTAGATAGTATTAAATTTAAGAAAACTCTTTAGAAGGGAGAGAAAAAAATGGGTTTATATATTGGATTAGCAGTTGGTTTAGTCTTATTGATGATAGTAGGATGGGTGATTAGCACAGTCAATTCATTTAGAAGAATGCTTATTAAAATTGATGAATCAGAATCAAGTATTGATATTGCATTAACTAAACGTTTTGATTTATTAACTAAAATGTTCTCCGCTGCTAAAGGATACATGAAACATGAGAAGGATACACTCGTAAAAGTTGTCGAAATGAGACAACCTCCACATGGAGCTTCTATACAAGAAAAACAAGAATTTGCTAATGAAGTTTCTCGTGGTTTGCAAGCACTTAATGTAGTTGTTGAGCAATACCCAGATCTAAAGGCATCACAAAATGTAGCTAAACTACAAGATGCAACTGTTGAAGTTGAAGAAAATCTACAAGCTTCTAGAAGAGTCTACAATTCTAATGTGTCTTATTACAATCAAAAAGTAGTAGTCTTCCCAAGCAATATTATTGCAAACTGGAAGAAGTTTGAAAAACGTGATTTCTTTGAAGCAGATGCACTCAAAAAAGAAGATGTAAAATTTGATTTTTAATAGAACGCCAATGGCGTTTTATTTTTTATTAATGCTTTAATAAAGCCATATTATAAAAAAGAAAAGATTGTTTATCGATAAGATAAGCACTTTTTTTATTTAATTATGTTAAAAAGCCTTAAACAACAATATCTCTTGTAAAATACTGCTTATTATAGTAATATAATAAAGAACGTAAAGGATGTGTTTCTATGCTAAAAAAATGGTTTGACCCAGGTAAAAAGGAACTAAAAGATGCTAAAAAAATAGCAGATATTGTCTTTTCATATGAAAATGAAATGGCTCAGTTATCTGATGAAGAATTAACAAATAAGTCAATAATATTTAGAGAAAGATATCAAAAAGGAGAAACTTTGGATGAGTTAATGCCAGAGGCTTTTGCTGTTGTTAGAGAAGCTTCAAGACGTGTGACTAAGTTGTTTCCTTATTATGTACAGGTTTGTGGAGCTGTTGCTATTTTTCACGGTAATATTGCTGAAATGAGAACCGGTGAAGGTAAAACATTAACAGCTGTAATGCCTGCTTATCTTTCTGCATTGAATGGTGAAGGTGTTCACATCGTTACCGTCAATGAATATTTGGCAAGACGTGAAGCTGAAGGTGAAATTGGTGATTTATTCCGATTTTTGGGGTTAACTGTTGGTCTCAATGTTAGAGATATGACAAGAGAACTAAAAAAAGCTGCATATGATTGTGATATTTTATATTCTACGAATAGCGAATTAGGATTTGATTATCTTCGTGATCATATGGTTCTATTTGCAAAAGATATGGTTGCTCAACGTGGACTTAATTATGCAATTATCGATGAAGTTGACTCAATTCTAATTGATGAAGCAAGAACACCACTCATTATTTCTGGTGGATCCAAAAATAATGCGAATCTATATCAAGCAGCAGATAGATTTGCAAAATCGATTAGAGATGAAGATTTTGAAATTGATTTAGAGGCTCAAGCAATTGCTTTAACGCCCTCTGGTATCCATAAGGCCGAACAAGTTTTTCAATTAGATAATCTATATGATCTAAAACATGTTACGCTCGTGCATCATATTAATAATGCACTGCGTGCAAATCATATTATGTCTAGAGATAAAGAATATGTCGTTGATAATGGTGAAGTATTAATTGTGGATCAGTTCACTGGACGTATTTTAAGAGGTCGTCAGTTTTCAGAAGGACTTCATCAAGCCTTAGAGGCAAAAGAAGCCGTACAGGTTAAAAAAGAGACAGTTACAGTTGCTACAATAACTTATCAGAACTTCTTTAGAATGTATAAAAAACTTTCTGGGATGACAGGTACTGCAAAAACTGAAGAAGAAGAATTTAGAGAAATATATAACATGGATGTTGTTGAAGTTCCAACAAATGCTCCAGTGATTAGAAAAGATGAACCTGATTATATATATGCTAATCTAAAGGATAAATTTGACGCATTAGTTGATGAAATAGAAATCAGACACAAAAAAGGACAACCTTTATTGATTGGTACAATAGCAGTTGAAACTTCTGAAGACCTATCTCGTGCCCTTAAATCGAGAAGAATTCCTCATGAAGTATTAAATGCTAAGAATCATGAAAGAGAAGCTGAAATTGTCGCAAAAGCCGGTTTATTAGGCGCTGTAACAATTGCAACCAATATGGCTGGTCGTGGTACTGATATTAAACTTGGCGCAGGTGTTGTGGAGCTAGGTGGACTTGCAGTACTAGGTAGTGAAAGACATGAATCTAGACGTATTGATAATCAGTTAAGAGGTCGTAGTGGACGACAAGGAGATCCTGGCTATTCTAGATTTTATTTATCTGCAGAAGATGAATTAATGATGAGATTTGGTGGCGAAAGCTTTAAGAAGCGTATCGAACTTTTAGAACGCATGAATTCTACAGGAGAACCTTTATCATCTAAATTGTTTTCAAGATTTGTGACAGGTGCACAAAAACGTATTGAAGGCAACAACTATGATGCACGTAAAAATGTCTTAAAATATGATGATGTACTTCGTAAACAAAGAGAAATAATTTATAAAGAACGCCGTGATGTTTTAGTGCTTGAATCTATTGAAGAACAAGTTAGAAGAACATTAAGCGACAGTTTATCTAGAACGATGAATCAATTTGTTCATCAAGTTGGCAAAAATGAAGTTAAAATTGATGGTGAAAGTATAATCGCTCAATTTAATGGTAATATTTTTCCACCGGACACACTTCAAAAAGAAACAATTGAAAAAATGGATGAGATTGAGCTTAAAGCATATATTATTGATTTGGCAAATAAAGAGATAGATCATAAAAAAGAATCTGTACCACCAGAGGTCTTCAATGAGTTCTTGAAAGTAGTCATGTTACGCGTCATTGATACTTATTGGATGAGACACATTGATACAATGAGTGAACTTAGACAATCTGTGTCTTTACAATCTTATGCTCAGGTTAGTCCATTAACAGTATACCAACAAGAAGGATTGACAAAATTCAACGAAATGATTGAAAATATTTCAACAGACATAACCCGATATGCAATTCGTGCTCAAATTCAATATAATGTAGAACGTGAAGCAGTAGTAAAAAATACAGCAACCAATGAAGGTCGTTCAGATGCAAGACCAAAGAAACCAAAAGTAAGAAAAAACAGGGGACAACGACAGTTACCTTGGCGATAAGGAGGCGATTTTGTGGAAACATATGAAGTAAATAAAATGCTTAACCTATTTAAACAAAGCATCGAAGATATGAATAAAGCACTTCAGCCCACAAAATTAGAAGAGCAATATCGCGAACTCAATCTTCAAATGCAACAACCAAATTTTTGGAATGACACAAAACTAGCTAAAAAATTAACGAAAGAATCAACAGAAATACATCAAAAATTAGAGAGTTTACAATCATTAGAATCTAAATATAAAAATTTAGTAGATTGGTTTCAGCTAAGTGAAGAAGGAACTGAAGAATGGGTTTTATTAGAAGCTGATATTCATGAACTTGATAAGGAATTAAAAGCTTTTGAAATTGAAACCATACTTAACGGTCCTTACGATAGTAGTAATGCAATTATTGAATTGCATCCAGGTGCTGGTGGAACTGAATCACAAGATTGGTGTGATATGTTATACCGCATGTATACAAGATATGCACAGAAAAAACGTTATAAAATTGAAGTACTAGATTATCAAGCTGGTGATGAAGCAGGAATAAAAAGTGTAACGATGCTCGTTAAAGGTCCTTACGCATATGGATATTTAAAAGCTGAACGTGGTGTTCACAGATTAGTGAGAATATCTCCTTTTGATTCAAATGCAAGAAGACATACGTCGTTTGCATCTTGTGATGTGCTTCCTGAAATAGATGATGATATTGATATTGATATTAAAGATGAAGATATCAAAGTAGATGTCTACCGTAGTGGTGGAGCTGGAGGACAATCTGTTAATACAACAGATTCAGCAGTAAGAATCACACATTTAGAATCAGGCATTGTTGTTACTTGTCAAAATGAACGTAGTCAATTAAAAAACAAAGAATCAGCTATGAGTGTTTTAAAAGCGAAATTAGTACAAGAAGAAATAAAGAAACAAGAAATGACACTAAAAAATATTCAAGGTGAACAAAAAGATATAGCTTGGGGATCTCAAATTAGATCTTATGTGTTCCATCCTTACCAAATGGTAAAAGACCACAGAACCAACTATGAAGTTGGTCAAGTAGATCTTGTTATGGATGGTGAACTTGATGGTTTCATTAATGCTTATTTAAAAGCGGGTGATGATCATGAATAAAGCTAAGCATCGCGAAATATTAGAAATCACTGTAGGCGTCATATTACTGTCTCTTGGTTTCTATTTTTTCTTATTACCTCTAAATATGGTTATTGGTGGTGTCATGGGGGTTTCAGTCTTATTGCAAGACTATATCTCGGTAAGTTTATTTATGTATATTGCTAATATTACTTTACTCATTGTCGGTTTAATCTTTTTAGGTAAAGTATTATTTTTTAAAACAATTTATGCAACACTTTTATCTCCAACAATCATTTGGGTATTAGAATTGACAATTGATAAAAACTTTTTCATGCAACATTTAATAGAAAGTCCTTTATTATTAGGTGCTAGTTTTGGCGGTCTATTTATTGGGCTTGGATTAGGTATTGTTTTAAGAAATGATGCAACTACAGGCGGAATAGATATTATACAAAACATCATGAACCGATTCTTGCATATTCCATTTTCACTAGCGATGTATATTACTGATGGTATCGTTATTTTTATTGCCATGTTAGTAGACTTCCAGTTGGGTCTTTATGCAGTTGGAGCAATGATCATTAGTGGAATGATTGTTGATCGGTTAGCTATAGAAGGCAAATCTGGATTTACAGCATTTATTGTTACTGATTCTAGTGAAGCATTACAAAAAGCAATTTATACTCACTTGGAACGTGGCATGACAAAAGTAAAAGTCATTGGTGGCTTTTCTAATCAAAGCAAAGATATGATTATTTGTACTGTCGATCGGATGCAAATCTACCAATTTAAGCATTTAATCAAGGAAAATGATCCTAAAGCTTTTACATTTTTCACACGAACGAAAGAAGCACTTGGACAAGGCTTCAGTAGGGAGGCAGCAAAATGGGCAGCAAAAGATTAGGAATCTTATTTTTAGCTAGTATCATCCTTGCTTTTTTTGCTGGTTATTTTTCTTCCATAGTCATTCCACCGGATTCAACTAATCAATTCCAAGATCCCTTTGAACAAATTACAGAAGATTTTAGAAATTTCTATTACTATGATATTACTGATGCTCAATCACAGGATGCATTTATTGCTTCTATGGAAGCCACTATTAATGCTTATGGTGAAGCAAATCAAGATCCATATACAAGACTAGTCTCTCATCCTTTAAGCTTATCTCCAACTGGAGATGAATCTTTTGTTGGTATTGGAATTAGCTTTTTAATGGAAAATTTAGATTTGAGAGTTTCTTATGTATATCCTAATGGTGCTGCAGTAGATAAACTTTATCCTAATGATTTAATCACAGGTATTGTTATGAATAGCAATCGTATTTATTTTAATACATTAAGTTCTGAAACTGAGGTGATGAGTTACTTAGGTGGATCGCTGGATGATGAAATAACATTTATTGTGACTGATCCTGATTTAAATGAAACAGAAGTTACTATTACTTATCAAGAGATATTTACACCTACTGCCTATACTATATCCATGCCTTCAGCTAATCTTGCATATATCAAGATTACTGAATTTTCTGGGTATGTCCTAGATGTTACCGTAGGTACAAGTAAGGTATTTAAGGATACTTTAAATCAGTTAGAAGATGAAATTCTTTTAACAGATAGTGCATCAAAAACATTAATCATTGATTTAAGAGACAACCCAGGAGGTGCGTTGACAGCACTTCATAATTCTAATGAAAGCTCAATGATTCCTGGAATAATTCAACAATTATTTACAAGAAATATTGAACAACCTGTTTTTCAAATGATTCCAAGATCTGGTGATATAACTAATTTTTATGGTGGATTAGTAGAGCCTAAAGATTATCAAATTGTTGCACTTGTTAATGAAAATTCTGCATCTGCAGCTGAAGTATTAGCTTCAGCAATTAAAACTTATGGACAATATGAATTATACGGTCAACCTACTTTTGGTAAAGGTGTATACCAAAATATGATGACTTTAATGGAATTAAATAACGTGCGTTACTCACTTGTTTATACTGAAGGTGAGTGGTTTTATCAAAATGGGCTTAATGTATCTACAAATCCTCTTGATGTAAACCTTATTGAACAATCGGGTATTCACACTTTAAATATGCCTGTTTATCATGGTGAAGTGTCATATAATGAGGTAAACTCAAATCTAAAGGAATATCAAGCTTTTTTAAATTATTATTTTGATTATCAAGGTCTTGATTTATTAAGAATAGATGGATATTTTGATCATGCAACACAAATGTCAATCGAAGATTTTCAAAGTGAGCAAGGATTAACAATTACTGGAACACTAAATAGAGAAACAGCTATTAAAATTCATCAAATATATATGAACCGAATGCAAGATATTACTTACGATAATCAATTGCAAAATTTGATTAGTTTATTGGAAGATTAATATGAAAAAAATAGTAGAGATTATAAAGAAAAATAAAGAATATGATGTACAATTTAATGATCAATTAATTACTGTTGAACCTGAAATATTTTTGAAATATCATTTAAAATTACAACTAGAAATCGATCAAAAAACCTTTAATGCGCTCTGCCATGACAATGCATTCACATATTTTAATAAACTTGGTATTGCGAAATTAAAGCGGATGCTAACGGTGCATGAAATGCAAGAGTATTTATTCTCAAAAGGGGCTTCAGAGGCTATCGTTAAGCAACTTATTCATCATTATATTGAGAAGAAATATTTAGATGATTTTGCGTATGCAAGACTTTATACACAATTAAAACAAACTTCAGAAGGACCTGCAATGATATCAAATAAACTTCATGAAAAAGGAATATCTAGGGAAATTATTGAAGGATTCACAAAAAGAATTGATGAACAAAGTATTTTAAAAGAGCAACTACCCAAAAAAATGGCTTCAATAAAAAATAAATCAAAAAAACAGATGATACAAACCTTAAAAGGCTTCTATTTGAGAAAAGGCTTTAGTCTTGAAGCTGTTGACCAAGTCATTAAGAAATCTTTATCTGCATACTCGGAAGATGAGATTGCATTAATTAAAAAGAACTATGCCAAACTTTATAGAAAATATAGTACTAAAATCGATGAAAAAGAACTTAAATATTTCTTGATTCAAAAATTGTATGCTAAAGGATTTAAAATTGAAGATATCAAGAAAGTCATCGTTTAACAATCAAGCTCAAATCATGGTAAAATCATGATAAGAGTTTTTTTATGGAGGTCAGGAATGAAACTTTGGAAAAATGGTTATTTTTATACGATGGAAAATAAGGATGATATTAAACATCAATTAGCAACAGATCATGGAGTCATTATTGGATTTGATGATGAAGTTGAGCATCTTCAATTCGATGAAATCATTGATTTAAAAGGACAACATGTTTATCCAGGTTTTGTTGATGCCCATCTACATCTTATCGGTTATGGTAGGAAACTATCTAGACCTAATCTTTTAAATAGTAGAGATAAATTACAAGTGATTTCTATTTTGAAACAAGCTTTTGAGCATAAGCCTTTATTTGCTGAAGGTTATTTTGAATGTGGAATTACTAAATTAGATCTCAATCAAATTAGTGAAACTTATCCGATCATGATTAGGCATAATGATTATCATAGTTTAACGGTCAATGATGTTGTTTTAGATCAAATGAAATATAAGTCTTTTGATGGGGTGTTGACAGAAGAAGTTGCTGAAAAGGCGATGAGAACATTTCCAAGATACACACATGAAGAACTTAAAAAATTATTAGAAAAATCCATCAGAAATTTATATAGTTACGGAGTTACTGGTGGGCATAGTGATGATCTCGCTTATTACAATGGATTTAGTGATACACTCTCTATTTTTGACGAAGTGTTAGAAACGTTACCTTTTCGAGCACATTTAATTATTCATCATCATGTCATGGATGAGTATATATCTTCAAATCGGAAGTTTTTAGATCAAACCAAATATTTACAACTTGGAGCAATAAAAATGTTTTACGATGGAACTGTATCATCAAAAACTGCTCTAATGAAACATTCCTATCATCATCAAAATCATCAAGGTTTAAGGATTCATACACGCAATGAATTTGAAGAAATGGTTAAAATGGTAAGAAAGAATAATCTTACAGTAGCTATTCACGTGATTGGTGATCTGGGGACGCTAGAAGTGCTTGAAATATTGAAGAAATATCCGCCTAAAAAAGGTGATGTTGATAGATTAATTCATACACCTTGGTTAGATTTAAAAGCAATCATGGAAATGAAGGATATGCCTTTAACATTAGATATACAACCTCAATTTCTATCAAGCGATTTACCTTGGGCACTAGATTATTTTTCACAAATACCTGAATTTTCGTTTCCTTGGAAAACTTTGCTTGAAAATAAAATTAATCTTGCAGGTAGTAGTGATGCACCCATTGAAGTTCCAAATCCACTTTTGGGAATGTATGCAGCCATCATGAGAAAGTCAGATCACGATCAAAAAACATATTTTATAAATGAGTCACTTTCAAGATATGAAGCTATAACGCTTTATACAAAAGGAGCGAACTTTTCAACAATGCATAAAAATAGAGGACAATTAAAAAAGGGTTTCATTGCAGACTTCACAGTAACTAAAGAAAATCTGTTTGACATGGATATTGAAAATTTTAAAAAACATATGATTTATGCGACGATTATTGATGAGAAAATTGTTTATAAAAATGAAATATAATCAGAAAATGATAAGTCGACTCTTTTGACATCTGAAAAGCAAAAACCTATAATATATATAGTCATTTAAGATGTTATTTGACACAATGTAAAAAGGAGATCAAGATGAAATTAGAGTTTTGGCTAGATTACTTAAGCCCCCTATGCTATAAACAACATAAATCTATTGAATCTTTATTAAAAGATTATCAATTTAAAGATTTGGAAATATTATATCGAAGCTATGAAATGATTCCTCTTTTTGAGTCTAAGCCCGATTGCTCATTTGAATTAATCATGAGTAAACATCATATGATAACTATAGAAGAAGCTAAGAAATTGATGCCTCAGTTTAATGAACATGTTAAACCGGTAAAAGTATTGGATGCCCATAGACTTTCACATCTTGCTAAAAAGTTTGATTGTGCATTTGAGTTTAACAAAAATGTATTTAAGGCATATTATGAAGATAACATGGATATCAGTAATTTTGATGTCTTAACTGAAATAGCTTTAATGTCTGGTATGAAAGCAGAGCATGTGCATGCAGTGCTCTATTCAAATCAATTTGCTAATGCAGTTGAATCAAATCGAGAAAATGCGATTTTAAAAGGCATTTTTGAGCTACCACATCTACGTATTGATGGCAAGATTAGACTGAATGGTTATCATGATGAAAAACAAGTATTACAACAATTAAATCGCGCAAGCGCAGTATATTCCAAAACTGAACATTGCGAAGGTGAAAACTGTGGAAGAAAATAGACTCTTTGAGTCTTTTTTTATTGTAATTATAGTAATTTTTCAATTATTATGGTATAGTGTTAAAGGTTTATAAGAATTGAGGAAAAGAATGAATATATTATTTAATGAATTACCGATTTTAGAAGAAACAAAACAGGCAATCGAAAATTTGGGTCTAGTGGAAACAACCGCGATACAACATCACGCAATTCCAAAAATGCTAGAAGGCAAAGATTTGATAGGCCAGGCTCAAACGGGTACAGGCAAAACATTCGCTTTTGCAATCCCAATTTTAGAACAGATTAATGCCACTGAAAAGACAACTCAAGCATTAGTAATCTGTCCAACAAGAGAGCTAACGCTTCAAGTATATAAGGAGTTTTTGAAACTCATCAAGTTTAATAAGACTGTAAGAATTACATCCATTTATGGTGGGGAATCTTACAATAAACAGTTTAAAGCGCTCTCTGAACATCCACATATTGTGGTTGCAACTCCTGGTCGTGCAATCGATCATTTGAATCGGGGAACAGTTGATTTTAGCCATCTTAAAGTTTTAGTCTTAGACGAAGCTGATGAAATGTTAAAAATGGGATTTCAAGAAGATTTAGAAACGTTGCTTAAAGATACTCCAAGAGATAGACAAACAGCATTATTTTCAGCAACCATTCCACCATTCATCAAGAAGATCGCACAAAAATATCAAAAGTCACCAGAGATTATTCAAATTGAAACACCAACATTGACTGTTTCAAAAACAGACCAAGTTTTTTACATGGTGAAGAAATCTGATCGTGACCAATTATTGATGCGAGTTCTAGATTACTATGATCCAACATCAGCAATTATTTTTGCTAATAGAAAAGTAGATGTTGATGCACTAGTTACTTTTTTGCAAAAACATAATTATGAAGCAGATGCAATTCATGGTGATTTGAAACAAAGTCAAAGAGATTATGTAATGAACCGTTTCAGATTAAAGAAGCTCAAATTTTTAATAGCAACAGATGTTGCAGCTAGAGGACTAGATATATCACATGTTGATATGATTATCAATTATGAAATTCCATTTGAAGATGAAATCTATGTGCATAGAATTGGAAGAACTGGTCGTGCTGGTAAGTCAGGTATCTCAGTTTCACTAGTATATCCTAGTATGCGTGGTAAACTCGCGATGATAGAAAGATATATCAAAACTAAAATTCGCGAAGCTGAAATTCCAACTGAAGCTGATATCATTAATAAGAGCGAAGAAAGAAATTATAAAAAACTCAGAGATTTAGTTTCAACAAATGAAGCAAATTACGATGAAGTAATTAGTAGATTACGTGAAGATGGATTCTCAGATGATGAAATTATTAATGCACTATTAAGTAAAGAGATGCTGGAAAAGAAAAAATATGATCAAATATTTTCTCCAGCGCAAAGAAGAAACGATGACTCTAGATCTGGTTCAAGAGACAGCAAGAGAAATGATTCTAGAAACGACTCAAGAAGTGATTCAAGAAATAAGAAATCTGCAGGTGTTTACAAAAATGCGGTAATCAATCTAGGTAAAGAAGATGGTATCCGTGCAGTCACTTTACTTGATTACTTTAAGAAGTATGCAGACCTTTATCCAAAGAATGTTGGAGACATCACAGTTAATTCAAACGAGACAGAATTTCAGATTCATCCAGCAGCTATTAAACGACTTGATGAATTAAACGGAAAAATGTATAATGGTAAGAAAATAAAGTTTGGAATCATTAGAAAGAAATAAATCAAAAAAAATAGAAAATATGTCTAATTCATGTTACAATTAATATGAAATTCATATTTTTTTATTTTATAAAAATAAAGGAGGATCTGATGGCACATCTCTTAGAAAAGATCAACAATAATTTTTTTAGTGTGCTTTCCTCCCCTAATAAAAAAACGTACATCGATTGTATTTTTATCATTTATCGAGCAATTGATAGTATCGAAGATGCTTATCAGGGGGATAGAGAATTTATCGTTTCGAGGCTTGTAGATTACTTTGATGATCAACCAAGTGAAGATTTTTTAGATGTTGAAGAAGATGAACCCGCAAGAACGAGCCGACAAAAAGCACTTCATGTCATCAATGTACTAAAAAAGAATGGTTGGCTCGGTGAAGAGGAATTAGGAGATTATAAAACATCACTTAATCTATTTGACTATTCAATTCAGATTATTGATGTATTAGAAGGCATTCAAAATAATAGACAAAGCGAGTATACAGGTGAAATTTTCACTGTGTATTCACTTTTGTCTTCTTTTACATTTGAAGAAGGCATTGGAGTGTTAGAACAAGCTTTTCAAAAAACAAATGATATCATACGAAAACTTAAATCTCTAAAAGCTAATATTTACAGATATTATTACGATATTACAAAAAAGCAGTCAAAGCAGGATTTACAAATTTTACTTGAAAAATTATTAATAGAGTACAAACAAAACTTCTTTGATTCAGCCTATTATAATTTAAAGACGACAGATAGCTTACCTCGTTATAAAAGAGCAATTTTAGAGTCGATTTCAAACATACGTAACAACGAAGAAACTATGGATGGTCTAGCACAATTGGTGCAAAAGATTAAACGAATTGATGATTATAATGAAGCCTATATATATATTGAAGATCGTTTGAGATTTATTACAGATAGTTTTACTGCTTTAGAACATCTTATATTAGCAATTGATAGAAAAAATGAACAGTATATCAGTGCAGCAGCAGCTAAAATATTGTTTTTCACTAATCAATCTGATGATATCGAAGGAATCTTTAATAGACTCTTTAGAATTGTATTAGGACAAAAAGATTTTGATTATACAACACTGTTTTATTTGACACAAGCTAGAAATTTAGATACTGGATCTTTATATAATCAACGCAGAATGCGCATCGATACGGTAGCTGAAGAAATTATATTTGATGAGAGTTTGATTTCAGATGAGTATCGACAAGAAAAAATTAGAGCTTTATTGAAAAATAATATTTATGGTAAAAAAGAAATTGATGACCATGTGAAATTTCTTCTTGATGGTAATCCAACAATGGAAGCCTCTCAAATCAATTTGGAGACTCAAGAAGATTATGTCAAATTGATTTTGATTTTCCTTTATTCGAAATCTATTGGGATGCATTATGATGTTGTTCCTTTAGGCAAGGAATGTAGAAATAATTTTGTCACCTTTCAAAACTTTAGAATTAAAGAGGTAAAAGCATGAATAAAACAGCAGCAGCTAAACAATTCAATGATATCTTTATCACTCTAAAAGAGGGTGAAAAGACAATATTTTCGAGAGTCGTCAATAAACTTTTCCAAGTTAACTTTATTACAAAGAGAAAGCCTGGAGATACGAATGATTATCGTTTTATCCTTGCATATAAAGAGCTTTTTGAAGCATTTTTTACATTATCAGATTTTACTTTAGATGTTCATCGTGAAGATGAAGTAGTTCACATTATCAATGATAATTTTTATAATCATATGCGTTTAAGAAAAACAGAAAGTTTATTAATTCTTGTAATTAGAATTATCTATCAAAGAAAAAAGGATTTTGTTACACTAGATGAGAATGTTGAAATATTCTTACATGAAATCCATAGTGAGTTAACTAGAATTGGATATCTAGATCATAAGCGTATCACTAAAGATAAACTTAAACCTGCTTTAAGTTTTCTTAGAAACTATAACATTATTGATTATATTGATAAAGGTCTTCACGATGATGCGAGAATCAAGATATATCCAACCATCCTTTATGTAACAAACCTCGATAGTATTAAAGAGGTTGTCCAAAAACTGGAAGGTTATGTGGAAGGAGGTAGTGACGACAATGAAGAAACTGACGAAGATTAAATTAGTCAACTGGCACTTATTTTCAAACCAAACGATAGAAATTAAGGATAACACACTGATTTCGGGTGAAAATGGATCTGGCAAATCAACTTTATTAGATGCTATGCAGTTTTTATTTGTTGGTGGCAGAAGTGGTTCTAAATTCAATATCGCTGCAACCGATGATGCGAAGCGTTCACTTGAGGGATATATTAGAGGTCGAATTGGTGCTGAAAATAAAGAATTTTTAAGAAATGGTGATGTCATTACACATCTAGCCCTTGAATTTTTTGATGAGCAAAGTAAAAAATTTAGCACAATAGGTTGTATTTTAGATTTACCTAAATCATCAGCACTTAAAGAAAGATTTTATTTACTAGATAATGTTTCGATACATGATAGTTTATTTCTTGAAAAGAAATATCCAAGGGATTATAAGAGTATGAAGTCGTATTTGAAATCTTTAGATATTGAACTTTCACCTTTTGATTCACAAAAGAAATATCGTGATGCACTAGCGAGATTTTTTGGTATGGATGCAACTAAATATGCAAAAATTTTGCCTAAAGCACTTGCGTTTCGTTCAATTGATCTTCAAGCGTTTGTCTTTGAGTTTCTTTTAGATGATGATCCAATTGACATTCAATCACTAAAAAACAATGTCGCTCAACTAAAAAAAGTAGAGTTACAAATTAAGCGAGACAAAGAGAAACTAGAAAAACTTGATTTGATTAACCAAACAGGTGAAGATATTACTTTAAACAAAGAGCAACAAGGAACCAATGAATTAATTGATCAATTAAACTGGGTAGAAAAAAGAGAATCTTTTGTAAAACAAAATGAAGATAAACTTGTACAAATAGAAAGACGTTTGGACTATCTTCGTGATGCAAAATCTCAAATTGATAGTCAAATAGAAGAAAATGATCAAGCTATTCTTAATTTAGAAAGAGCAAAAAATGATAGTGATTTATCAAGAACATTAAGCTCATATCAAGATGCTTTGTTAAAGAAGTCTAATGAATATGAACATCAGAAGGACTCACTGAGACAAGTTAAAGATTTGTTGCAAAAAGAGTTTGATACCATTAAGGAATTATTAAATTTATTACCTAATGTCACAATGAAAGCATTTGTTAATTATTATCAAACTAATGAAGATCAAATGACTGCTGAGGATTTAAATCATCACTTATCAACACTCAATACCGAGGTTCAATCATATCTGCAAGCATATCATATAGAAAAAGATAAATTAGAAAGGGAAAAAAGAGATTTATCTGATCAAATCAGAATTTCTCAACAACGCCTAAATCAATTAAAAAGACATGTCAAAACTTATCCAATTTATGTTGAAAACCTCATTCGAGCAATCAATGACGGACTATCAAGTCATTACCATAAAGAAATTAGAGTCAGACCACTTTGTGAATTGATTGAAGTCAATGATGAAGTGTGGAGAAATGCTGTAGAAGGTTATCTAAATACACAGCGTTTTGATATTATCGTAGATCCAAGTTATTTTAATGATGCATTAGACATATATGAACAAGTAAAGACTGAGCAAAGAATTTATGGTGTAGGTTTAGTCAATACACAAAAACTTACAGCTTATGAACAAATGGTACCTGGCACATTAGCTGATAAGATTGAGACAGATCATACGTATGCAAGATACTATATTAATATGCTATTGAATAATACTTATTGCGTTAATGATGTACATGAACTTAAAAACTATAATCGCTCTATTACGCCAACATGTATGACTTATAATAATCATACTGCAAGACAAATTAATCCTAGAGTTTATGAAGTTCCCTTTATTGGATCTCAAGCAACAACGATGCAAACAGAGATGGAAGAAAAGCTTTTAAGAGACTTAGAATCAAAGATGGATAAGCTCTATGACATTACGGATAAAAATGATAAAATCGTTAAATTGCTGTCTCAAAGTAGAAGTAATCAACTAGTTCATCAAAGTGAAACGAGATATTTTGATTTAATTAGACAGACTAGAAAAGAATATACACAAATAGAAGAACAAATCAATAGTCTTGGTAAAGATAAGAGTTTAGTTAAATTGGACGAACAAATTGATAAAGCAAGAAATAATCGTAAACAACTTAGATTGGATTCTGAAACATTTGTTGGCGATATCGCCACTCAACGTGATGAACGTCAACGAATTTTAGATTTAATTGAAGATGTGAAATTAAAGTTAGATGAATTTAGTCTTAAACAAAAAGAATTAAGCCAAAAACACCCAGAAAAATTAAGTATGGCGAATACACAATTTTACGCACTGAAAACTAAATTTAAACAAGATCATGATGCAATTACTTCTTATTTAGCTCAATCTAATATATCATTGAACTCACAAATTATTAAAGCCGGTGCAGATCTTATTAATCAGATGAAAAATTATATCGAATTATTTCATTTTGGTGCAGCACCATCTATCGAGCATTTGATTTATTTTGAGCAAGAAGCACAGAAGATCAGAAATAATAATTTAGTCAGATATGAGCAAGAAGCGACTGAACTTAGAAGAAGTTCTGAAATAGGATTTAAAGAAGAATTTGTTGGGAAGCTTAGAGCAAGCATAGAAAATGCTCAACAACAAATTGAAGAATTAAATGTTGCGCTTAAAGGTAAAACATTTGGTACAGATAGTTATCAATTAATTTATAAAGCGAGTGATAACCCTGATTATAAACTTTATTATCATATCATCATGGGCAATGACGCTATCATCAAACATACATTATTCACCGAAGGTTTGACAAAGAAAAATGAAACGATTCTTATGGAGTTGTTTGAAAAGATCGCATCGAATGATCCTGAATATGACATGCTTACTTATAAATATTTAGATTATAGAAACTACATGTCATATGATATAGAGGTTACGAATCAAAACGGTAATAAATCGTACTTCTCTAAGGTTTCAAAGGAAAAGAGTGGTGGAGAAACACAAGTCCCATTCTATATCGTTATTGCGGCATCATTCCAACAATTATTAACAAGAAACAGAAGAGTTGATTCAGGTTGTATAGTGCTATTCGATGAAGCATTTAATAATATGGATGAGAGTAGAATTGATGCAATGATGAAATTTTATAATAGTTTAAGTATTCAGCTATTAATTGCTGTACCACCTCAACGCGTATCCAATATTATTAATTATGTCAATACGTCACTAGTAATCGTCAAAGAAAATGATTATGCGATTGTAGAGACATTTAAAGATGAAAGAATGATTAGACTATAGAAATATGAAAGGTAATTTTATGAAAAAAATTGAATTTAAGGAATTAGAAAAACTGCAAAATAATTATAATCAAAAACCTGTTCAACAAGCTTTAAAGAGAGTATTATCA
This sequence comes from Acholeplasmataceae bacterium, assembly GCA_016934175.1. GTDB lineage: Bacteria > Bacillota_I > Bacilli_A > Acholeplasmatales > Acholeplasmataceae > Peloplasma. Next base: position 18,460 of record JAFGTI010000085.1, read on the forward strand.
AAAAATGAACTTGCAAATTTATTTGATAAACAAGAACAAAAACCGCTGACACAATTCCGTTTTTCAAATGAAATAAAAACACTACCTGTTGCAAATCAAAAAGCAAGTGGTAGATGTTGGTTATTTGCTGGACTCAATGTGCTTCGTGAAGTCATTGCAAATAAGTATAATCTTAAAGAGTTTGAACTTTCACAAAATTATACTGCTTTTTGGGATAAATTTGAAAAAATTAATTATTTTATCGAAGCGATGGATGATTTTTTAGACGTAGAACAAGACGATCGCACATTACAACATATATTAAAAACTGGTATTCAAGATGGTGGCCAATGGGATATGTTTGTTAGTTTGATTGAGAAATATGGTATTGTTCCACAAGATGCAATGGTTGAAACTGCTTCAAGTAGTGGTACAAAGTTCATGAATCAAATCATTAATGTAAAGTTAAGACAATATGCAGCAATAGCAAGACGTTTATTTAGTGAAGGTAAAAAAGATCAAATTCAAGCACAAAAAGTTAAAACACTTGATGAGCTATATACCTTTTTACAAACAAATTTTGGTACACCACCAAAATCGTTTGATTTTGAATTTGTTTCAAATGATAACTATCAAATTATTAAAAATCTAACGCCTCAACAATTTTATATTGACTATACAAATAATATGCTTGAAAATTACGTCAGTATTATTAACGCTCCAACAAAAGATAAACCTTATATGAAGACATACACAGTATCTTATTTAGGAAACGTTGTTGATGGAAGACCTATAAAGTACTTAAACTTAGAAATGAAAGACCTAAAAGATTTAGTACTTAAGCAACTTATGGATAAAGAAGTAGTTTGGTTTGGTTCAGATGTTGCTCGTTATGGAGATAGAACACTTGGAGTTTGGGATGATCAATCCTATGATTTAGATAAAATGCTTGAAATGAGTCTTTATTTGTCAAAAGAAGATCAACTAAATTATAGTCAAGGAGCTATGAATCATGCCATGCTCATCACTGCAGTTAACTTATATGATGAAAAACCAAACCGTTGGAAAATCGAAAACAGTTGGGGTGATAAAGCTGGTAATAAAGGCTATTTTCTTGCTTCAGACACTTGGTTTGACCAATATGTATATCAGGCTGTAATCAATAAAAAATATTTGAGTGAAGAGCAGAAAAAAGCATGGGAAAAGGAACCATTTGTTTTAAAACCTTGGGATCCTATGGGTTCACTTGCAAAATAATAAAATTAAGAGCCTTGGCTCTTTTTTTTACGTGATGATTTTGATATAATGAATGAGCCGGGACGTGGCGCAGCTTGGTAGCGCACTTGCATGGGGTGCAAGGGGTCGCAAGTTCAAATCTTGTCGTCCCGACCATTAAGTAAATTAAGCGATATTTCGCTTTTTTATTACGCACAGCAACAAAACAATAATGTATTAAAGTTGTTCCATAATCAATAAATTTAGATAGTAAATAAGACATTAGACATTTTACAATATGCATGGTAAAATAATTATCGCGATATGTCTGCACCCGTAGCTCAGTTGGATTAGAGCGTAACCCTCCGAAGGTTAAGGTCGCATGTTCGATCCATGTCGGGTGCACCATCTATGGAGGAATACTCAAGGGGCTGAAGAGGCACGCTTGGAAAGCTTGTAGGCTGTAAAAGGCGCAGGGGTTCAAATCCCCTTTCCTCCGCCATA
>JAFGTI010000010.1 GCA_016934175.1 Acholeplasmataceae bacterium
GGTATGATTGTTGCGATGTTTGCTGACGAAACACTTGGTTTTCAAGTGATGAGTCTTTCATTTGGAACTTTATTTGCAATTAGTGTTTTAGTGACAGGTTTATTTGCAAGAGAAGAAATACAAACGCCTGCTGTTACATCTAAATTAAGTTTCAAGAGTTTAGCAAAACCTTTAGGACTACGTCCTTTTCGTCAATATCTATTTATGTTTATGATGCTTCAAATGACAATGGCAATTATGAGTGGATTATTTTTCTTTTATGTTGATTTCTATGTCTCTAAGACACAAACGGCTAGTGGTGAATCTACGATGGTTGGATTGATTGGTGCAGCCTTGATGTTCTCTATGCAGATTGTTGCATTACCCATCTATTTGAAAATTATTCAAAAGAAAGGTAAGACCTTTGCTTATCGTACAGGAGCAACCATTTGGATACTTACAGCACTCTTTATTCTTATCATTCCACAAGATGTGACTCCAGTGGTTATCTATGTTTTAGCTGCATTCATGGGACTTGGTATCAGTGGCGCAGGATTAGTTCCTCACACGATGTATGGGGATGTTGTTGATGCAGGCCAATTAAAATTTAAAGACCGCTTAGATGGTCAAATGAGTGGATTCACAAACTTCATTAATAAAATTGCTCAGGCATTAGGTATCTCATTCGTCATGTTTTTAATTGGACTTGCTGGATTTACAGCAAAAGATCCAGGAGGTCCAGATATTTTGAGTCAACCTGATTCAGCGATGCTTATGGTTAGATTAATTATGGTTTTTGCACCACTTGTCTTTATGAGTATTGGTATGATGATTTCTTTGAGATATAAGATTGATGCTAAAAAGCAAAAAGAAATTACTGATGCTATTAAAAATAATAGTGAAGATCAAGAAAAAATTCTTGCTAGTTTGTAAAAAATGAAAAGGCCTAATCTTTTAGTTTATCTATCTTTAGGATTCCTGCTAAAAATCTTTGCTTTTTTCAAAGGACAAAGAATCACAAAGAAGATAAACATTAAAGGACCAGCAATTGTTTTATCTAATCATACTTCATTCTATGATTTTATATATACTACAAATGCATTATATCCACATCGTGTGAGTTATCTTGCAGCAAGTAAAATGTTTTATGAACCTTTACTAGGGTTTTTCTTAAGGCTGGCCAGAGCGATTCCTAAATCGCTTTTTCAGCCTGATCCAGTTGCAGTACTCCATGTTTTTAAAATGCTCAAAAAAGGGGCTATTATTTCTGTTTTCCCCGAAGGACAGATATCGCCAATTGGCAAATCTTTAAAGCCAGCTTTTTCAATTGCAAAACTAATAAAAAAAGGAAAAGTGGATGTTTATACAACCATCCATAAAAATGCTTATTTTGTTAATCCACCCTGGTCGAAAAAGTCATTTAAAGGTAGAATAGAAACTGAGATGGAACTCATTTTAAAAAAAGAAGATTTAGTCAATATGTCAGAACAAGAAATCTATAATCTTGTTGTAAACCATATCTATTTTAATGCTGCACAGTTTAATGAAGAAAAGAAAAACAAATATCAAGTTAACGCAATTAGCAATTTGGAAAATGTTATTTATCAATGTCCATCATGCTTACACGAAGGACTTAGCGCAGAGCATACAAAACTTCATTGTCCCAAGTGTCAAACTGATTTTCATTATGATGTTTATGGTAAAATTGGAGGGTACAGGATTGATGAACTATTTTTAGCTCAGGAAAAAAGATTACAGCAAAAGATTAAAGATGATGATTTCTTTGAATTATCTAGACCGGTCAAATTAGAATCTTTTAGAGATTACCGACTAAAAGAAGTAGGTCAGGGTATGCTTTCTCTAAATAAAGATCGTTACTTATATCAAGGAACGATTGACGGTAAGAAACAAGAGCTTGTTTTTGATGTCAAGAATGTACAAACACTGCCTTCAGATATTGGAAGAAATATCCAAATCTATGAGGGATATCAAATTTATCAATTTGTATTTGAAGATAAAAAGTGTCCAACCATGTTTGTTCATGCTGGTGAATTCATGTATCAAATAAATAGTGATATTAAACAGATAATCGCTTTATAGGGGGATATTATGGCAACAATAACATTAAAAGGTGCTGGACAAGCATCAAGTATTGCATTATTATTAGAAAATGAAATTTCAAATTCGGGTATTTCAATAAACTTACTTTCTAAGCATGCACACAAGGTCGGTGATGAGCTTGTTTATATGCTTGTTTTTGATAAATTTTATTACCGGAATGGCAATCGTGCAAGTCTATCTATCTTAATAACAGAACAAGATGGAATGGTTACTGTTGATGCTACAGGCAGTGGTGGAGGGAAAGGCATATTTATTAATTTTTCATTAGGAGCCGAAACGAATTTTGTAAATTTGATTGAAAGAGTCTTAATACAAAAAGGATTTAAAGTGATAGGATAGTCTTTATAAAAAGGAGAAAAATAATGGATAAAAAAAGATTAGTGATTGGGCTAGTATTAGGTGCTTTATTAGGTGTGGTGTGTATTATTGGTGCACAGCTTAGAACTTCTGGACAATTATCAACTACTTATCTTTTCTCATTTTGGTTTAATAGAGTTTTGATTGGACTTGTTATCGGTATTGCCCTTCAGACAAAACAGATGAGTATTGCACTTATTCGAGGATTGATTTTAGGATTGGTTGTTTCTTTTGGATTTTATAGTGCAACTGGATTTGCAGATATAACAGGGTTCTTTGCTGGAGTTGTATATGGAGTTATCATTGAGTTTGTTTTATTTAAATATGCGAATTCAGGGGATATTAAATGATTGAAGCCATCAAAAAAAGAAAGTCTGTTCGCACATATGAGAAACAAACATTAACCGATGAAGATGAGAGAAAAATAGAGAAGCTAATTAAAGATATAAAGACACTAAAAGGACCTTTCGGAAATCGTGTAAAGCTACATTTATTTAACAGACCATTCTCAGATCAAAATGAGTCAAAAAAGATAGGTACTTATGGATTCGTTAAAAATGCTCAGGCTTTTATAGCAGGCAGTGTCATTAATACTTTCGAAGGGCTTATAGATTTTGGTTATTTATTTGAGTATTTAATTCTTAAACTCACAAGCTATGATTTAGCAACAGTATGGTTAGGTGGAACATTTAACCGCAAAGATTTTGAATACTTATTGGAAGAAAATGAAGTAATTCCTGCAATCACACCTGTGGGTTACATTGCAAAAAATATGTCAATAAAAGAAAATATGATTAGAACAACTATTAAAGCAAATCAACGAAAGCCTTTTAAAACTTTGTTTTTTAATCAGAATCTTGAGACTCCACTAGATGAACATCATTTGTATGCTCCTATGTTAGAAATGGTGAGAATTGGGCAATCTGCGTCAAATAAACAGCCATGGAGAGCGATTGTTGATGAGCACATGATTCATTTCTATCTAGAAAGAACGCCTAAATATGCCGAAGGATTATCTATTGATATTCAGGCAGTAGATTTAGGAATCGCAGTTTCACATTTTTGTTTAGCACTTGAAGCCAATCAAATAAATTACCATATTGACACAAAAAATAGAATCGATCAAAAGAATCATCTCATTTGGATATTATCGGTTAAAGTTGATCATAGTAAATGATTTATTTAAGAAGGGGTATATTATGGGAATTAAAGAAATAATAGATCAGTCAGATTATCCACTAATTAAGCAAGATATCATTGATGGACTTAGGAATCTTGGTTTAAAGAAGAATGATACTATCATGGTACATTCAAGTTTATCAAGTTTTGGATACGTAGTTAATGGAGCAAACGATATTATTGAAGCTTTAATGGAAGTAGTTAGTGATGGAACGATTATTATGCCAGGGCATAATTCAGTCAATTCTAATGTTAGAGAATGGAGAAATCCACCTGTTCCTCAATCTTGGTTTGAAATCGTTGAACAAAATATAAGACCTGCATCTAGAGAAGTCGAACCTGTTAGTATTGGTAAGATACCAAGAGTTTTTGGAAGATATGAGGGTGTTAAATATACGAATCATCCATTTGTCGCTTTACAAATTTATGGGAAAGGTCCAAAAGCATTATTAGAACAACCCTTAAATAGACCCCATTCGATGAATGGACCTTTCGGATATTTATACCACAATCAAGTAAAACTTTTGATGTTAGGATCTGATTATGATAATTTAACTTTCATGCATTTAGCATCCAATATATTAAATAGTTATATGGACATGTATTCAAATATCTATCAAGATGGAAAAATAGTTCGGATTAAGTATGATATTGAAAATGATGAGCCTGAAGATTTTATTAAGATTGGAAAGAGCTTTGAAGAAACAAAAAAAGATTTTATTAAGATTGGAAAAATAGGTAAGGCAACATGCCGGTTAATCGATGGGAAAGAACTTATAGATTTTACTGTGGAATATTATAAAAAACATGGTATAAACCATCGAGATGAGTAAAAGGTGAAACTAGATAAAAAGGAAGCAGAATAAAGAGGAATAAACTACTTCCTTTTTTGTATAGAGATTAATTAAAGATAATCAAATATAGTTGTTGTATAATAAAAGTATTGATGAATGGAGAAAATGATGGTTAAATTATCCAAAATATTTTTTGTATTTTTAAAATTAGGAGCACTTACTTTTGGTGGTGGGCTTGCTATGATTCCTATCATTAAAAGAGATATCGTCGATAGAAATTGGATATCTGATGAAGAATTGAGTGATTATATAGCTGTTGCTCAAGTTGCTCCTGGAATGATTGCAATCAATATAGCAGTTCTTGTAGGTATGCATTTAAGAGGTAGAAAAGGATCTTTTCTAGCTGTTTTAGGTGTTGCTCTCCCCTCTTTAATTATCATTACAATTATTGCTTCGATATTAAAAGAATTTTCTGATATTCCTCTTATTGTTAGTGCCCTTAAGGGCATTATTATAGTAGTTGTTATCTTGTTGATTTCAGCAATTTATGAAATTGGGAAAAAGTCTATTAAAAATATCTATTTACTTTTCTATGCTTTAATGTCATTTTCTTTAGTATATTTCTTAAATGTATCAACAGCATTAGTTATCTTACTCTCATTTGCTATAGGAACACTTCATGCTCTAGTTGTTTCTAGAAAGCGTGTCCAACATGATTGAACTCATTTTAGTATTCCTTTATGTAGGACTTTTTACGATTGGTGGTGGCATGGTTGCCATACCATTAATACAACAACAAGTTGTCGATCGTGGATTAATATCTATTGCTGATTTTTATGCTATGGTTGCCATTGCAGAATCGACACCTGGACCTATTGGAATTAATGTTGCAACCTATGTAGGATTTGAATTATTTAGTTTTGTGGGAGCTTTAGTTGCTACCACTGCATTCATTTTGCCCTCATTTTTAATCGTCTCATTTTTGGCAGGTCTACTTAAAAAATATCGTCAAAGTCTATTAGTCATTCATTGGTTCTATTATGTAAAAGCAGCAATCGTGGGTTTAATTGGGTATGCCCTCATTAAAGTTGTTTTTATTGCTTTTATTAGTTATGATCCCAATCTTGTCATTGATTGGAAGGCGGTAATTTTATTTATTGTTTTATTAGGTGCTTTTTATTTCTTAAAAAAAATACCATGGTTAGTGATTCTTTTAGGTGCAATCCTGGGAATGATTATTCTTTAAATAAGAAAATACTAAAGAGGTGAATCATGAAATCATTATTAGCAATAGAACCTAGATATCAAGAAACTGATCAAATGGGAATTATTCACCATTCTGTTTATCCTATTTGGTATGAGATAGGTAGAGTGAAGTTTTGTGATGATTTAGGATTTCCTTATAAAAAAATAGAAGAATTGGGTATTGGATTAGCAATGATTCACATGGATGTTAATTATTTAAAACCAGCATATTTTGGGTCAAAATTAACGATGGAGACCAAACTCATTAAATTTACAAGAGTAAGAATGGTATTTCGCTATGAAATTTTTAATCTAGATCACGAGATGATTCATTATGGTGAAAGCCATTTAGTATGGGTGAATCAAGATTTAAAGCCAATTAATCTATATAAAGTAAATCCCCATTTGTATGAACTATTCCTTAAGCAAGTAGAAGCATAAAAAAGTTTATATTTTATAAGGTTTATGCTACAATATAAATAGTATAAAAAATAATTTAGCAAAGAAGGCACATTTATGGAAACATTCTTTTTTATCGTTGTACCTGCAATTATTGGTGTCGCAGTATTTTTTCTTTCGCCATATGGTAGAGGCGTAACAGGGAAACTCACAGTTCGTGTACTGATAGGATCTAGTAAACCTAAAAAGTCAAAATATGTCATAAGGAATATCATTTTCACAGAAGGTGATATGCATGTTAAAATCGATTATGTTGTGATTAACACAAATGGAGTTCACGTGATTGAAGTTTTAAATATGCCGGGTGTTATCTTTGGTAGAGAAAATGATATCGAATGGACACAAACAGTTGATCATGGATTAACAAAACAGAAATTCTATAGCCCTGTTAAGAGAAACTCTGGTCAAATATTAGCATTAAAAGAAAAAATAAATACTAATGCAATTTTTCATTCCTATATCATTTTTACAAATAGAGCATCAATTGCTATAAAGACACAACACGTTACTGTTGAGTATCCTATGGGGTTTAAACAGGCTTTAGATGAAAAGAGCATCGAGCATCCTATGCTTCCTGGTCAAATTGAAGCTGTTTATCAAAAGATCTTAGAAGTAAAGAAGAATTGTTCGATTTCATATAAAGAATACAAGAAACAGCTTAAATCTGAAAAACAAGAAGAATATAAAACAAAATCGAAGAAAAAATAAGTGATTCAATATAAAAAGCTTAACAAATAATTGTTAGGCTTTTTTTTGTTCTTTGGATATTAAAATAGGGCGCTAAAAAGGCACCCTATTCCCCGTGAATTGTTTAACTAAGTTTTTTTATACTTCGATAATTGCGTCTGATGGACAAACCGCTTCACATGCTCCACAGTCAATACAAACATCTTCATCAATGACATAAATATCTCCAGGAGAGATACAATCAACAGGACACACTTCTACACATGATGCATCGCAAGTACAAGCATCAGTAATTCTTCTTGGCATAATAAGACCTCCATATTCTCTATACCCTCATTTTAGAGAATTGAGAGCATAATGTCAATATCATTTTCAAATTATGTGTACTTCTTTAAAATTAATTTTAAACAGATATTCATAAAGACTCAATTATGCACATGATTAATATATGCTATAATAATTACATATAACGAGCTTATGTGTTTAAGTTCTATCATATTGATTTGAAAAGAGGCGATGCAACGATGCAAAAGCAAAAAGCGAGAGTGTTTCCTGATTGCTCATGTTGTGGAGAACGTTTAGAAAAAAAGAATGAATTACTACCAGGATTGGTACAATGTCCTGTTTGTAAGAATGAACACTATGTCAGCCAAACCTATAACCAACAATCGATGATTAAACTTAAAGAAGCTGATTTGAAAAGGATTTCAAAGAAGTTTATTGAAGCATATGACGATTATGAAATGATTTCTAGTGAATATCCTGAACTCATCGAACCCTATTGGGGGATGTTTTTAAGTACTTATGGAATCATTTATGAAGAAAATGAAGAATTAAAAAGATTTGGACCCAAGATTCATATGTATTTAGATGAGATGCCATCACAAAGTAAGTATTTTAAAAAGGTAATCGTACTATCACAAGATAAATATAAGAAACAACATTTTATTGAAGAGGGTGAGTTGATTGATAAGATTTGGAATGAAACAAAACCCGCTTTAAAGAAAATAAAGAAGGTTCTTAAAAAAACTGATGATGAATCAAATGATGGAAGCGAACCTTTAGAAACAGCACTTTATAAAAAGATGGGATCTAGTCTTCCAAAAGATTACACGTTAGATCCAATATTGGAAAATAAGATTAAAAATGCCGAGATTATTTATTTAAAAGCAAATAAATTTGGTAGAGCTAATAAAGTATTTGATGAAGTACTTGAAATTGATCCTTATGCCAAACGTGCTCTATGGGGTAAGTTATTATGCAAGTTGCAAGTAAGTGATTTTGATCTCCTAGGATTGAATATTAAGTTAAGTGTTGCTTTTCCTTTATTTGAAGAAGTGATGGAATGCCATAAAAAGGATGATGAAAATATTTATCTTCAAGCATTTGAAACTTATCTATTTAAACTTTTTAAGTCATCCAATAAGTTTGATGAAGAACTTTTTGACTATATTTTAAGTTGGAAGAATAGATATGATCAACATCAATTTTCTAAAGTTTTATATGAAGAAATTAGATTATATTTGGAAAAAGATAATTTATCTGATGTAAGTTGGATACATCAAGCACTTGCTGCATCTTTGAGATTTGTAGAAAAAGAGAATCCTAAAGAATATATTAATAAACATATTGAAATTGCGCGTGACCTCAATTTAAATAAACTTTATAAAGATGCTCAAAAAGTGATTGATATTGTTTTATCACTAGAAGAGAAAAACCAAGAAGCACTAATCATTCAACTTTGTGCTACTTATAAAGTACCAGAACTTACTTTATTACATACAGAACTTCAAGATTTGAAATTGATCAAAGCTTTTGAAGATTTAATTGAAAGTGGATATCAGAATCTTGATGTGTTTATGGAGGTTAGACTAGCAGCGATTAATCTAGTCGAAAATGGAAATTATAAACAATCACTTCAATTAATGGATTTGTTTATTGAGCATTGTCCTGAAAAAGAAGTCGATGTATTAAATGATAGTTTACTTGAAATCTCTGAATTGTTAATCTATAAAGAAAAGCATAAAGAAGCTGAGAAATATGTCAATCATTTAATCCATAATCTACCTTTGCTTCCTGCTGCACATTGGTGTAAACTAAAAATCGCTTTAGGTGCAAATACAAATTTTGATGTTTTAATGTATAGCAAGAAAGATTTAATGGAATATCCTGACTTTGAACATGCCATTAATTCAACATCCAATCCCGAAGATTATATAAAATTTTATGAAATTCATGATGCTTTAAAACAATCTACTAAAGAAGGTAGAACATTTAAGAAGATGGCGAATAAGCATTATGATGAATTTGAAGCATTATGTGGTCTCGCAGATATTCATACTTTCGTAACTGATATTGTTCCTGAATTACAGAAGAAAGTAAAAAGAATGGCACATGTCGAACAATCAGGAGCATCGAATATTACTAATCGAACTGTGATTATCCTGATTTTAATTGGACTTGCGTTTGTAGTGAGCAATTTAAGGGCTTTATTTGATACTGGCGCTACAAATCAAGGTAGTGTAGTAGCGGATCGATTGATTGCATTTATTATACCTTTAGGAGCTCCAGGTTTATTTGGATTATTATTTATAGTCTTTATTCTAACAGCTGTTAGAGAAGGTAATTCATTTTTAAAATCTTTATTAAAAGGATTTTTATTAGGATTATTATTTACAGTAATCGCTCTAGTTGTCATCTTTGGTATTCCTTGGGCACTAGCTAGCTATCTAGATACACTTTTATTTAGATTGTCTGATATATCAGCTTTGGGACTTTCTTCAATTGTTGTAGCTGGAACTTTATTTGGGTTAGTCATTATAGCATCAATTTTGATTTTAAGAGGTTTTCATATCAAACTTGTTGAATCAACGCAAAGTAAAAAAGCTTCACGCTCAAGTATTATTAATTTTATCGTTGTTGGATTAATTGTAATAGGGGCTTTAGCGGTAACACTTTTAGGATTGTTATAAATTTAATATATCAATAAATAAACAAAACAGAAACGATTATTGCGTTTCTGTTTTGTTTATTTCATACTTGTATAGAATATTTTGATTAGTCCTCACCTGGATACTTTAATCCCCAAACATGTCTTAGTTCGTCCATTTGTTTCATCACGAATAATGTTGTCTGATAAGGCATTAAAGGACTTTCCGTCAAATTCTCTTCTAGACACCGAATAACCTCGTTAATTTCATATTCAAAACCATTTTTTAGGTGAGGATAAGAGATTTCTTCGATTAGGTGATGATCTAAATCAAAAATTTGAGCTTTTTCAGCTTTCCAAAAATCATAGATTTTGATATAACCTTTTGTTCCTTTGATTAAAGCTACTTTATCTAATTGCTTTTCAAGTGAACTTGATAGAATTGCTATAGCGTTATGATATTGAAAAGTGTATTGTTCTGATAAATCGATTCCAATAGGATCAAGATGAGATTTTGTTTCAAAAGATAATGGACTTCCGAGAAATAAATGAGCGAAATGTATTGGATAAACTCCCAAATCAAGTAATGCTCCACCACCTAAATTTGGATTAACAAGACGATCTTTTCTATTAAATTTCATTGAAAATCCAAAGTGAGCTTCAAGCATAGTTATTTCGCCAATAATTGATTGATCAATTCTATGTTTAACTTCTTTAATGGTTGGTAAGAATCTTGTCCACATGGCTTCCATTATAAAAAGATGATTTTCTTTTGCTTTATTGAAAACTGTCAATGCTTGTTTGGCATTTAACGTAAATGATTTTTCACACAATATATTTTTATGATATTTAAGTGCAAGCATCATATGTTCAAAATGCAACCCGTGAGGAGTCGCAATATAGACGCAATCAATATTATCATCTTTTAACATTTCTTCATAGTTGTCATAAACTTTTTCATATCCATATGCTTTTTGATACTTTCTTGCTTTAAGAATATCTCGACTTGCGATTGCATATAGATATCCTTTGGTTACTTTCATAGCTTCACTAAAAGTTTTCGCTATACGACCTGCACCAATCACTCCGAATCGAACCATAGTATCACCCTTTTCTATTATATAATAATTCAGTTTAGAAGTAAAAAAAAGATGAACCGAGTTCATCTTTTACTTTTATTCGTATACTTTTCTAGCAACATAAGCAAACATCATTGGACCAGTATGAATACCAAGAACTGGAGTTAATTTCGATAATGAAATATTTCTTATATTGAGTTCTCTTTTTAATGATTCTCCAAGTTGTTTAGCTTTTTCAATATCATCGCCGAAATGGACAATGAGATCAATTTTAGCTTTTTGGAACTTTTCAATCAATAGATCCTTCATTGCTATGAATGAACGTTGAATTCCAAACCCCTTAGAAACCGTTACATAAACACCTTCATCATTAACAGTAATTACAGGTTTAATTCTAAGAATATTACCTATTGTACCTTCAACTTTACCGATTCTTCCACCTTTACGTAAATACTTAAGTGTGTTAATTGTGTATAAAGCAATACTGTCTTCAAATCTAAGCTTATTCAGTGTTTTAATAATCTGAGGTATAGTCACTTCAGCTTTTACCATGTCACATGCTTGTTCAACTAAAAGTGATAAACCGCCTCCTAGTGTCTTAGAATCATAATGAGTGATATTGAGTCCTTCTACATGTTCTAAAGCCAATCTAAAGGCATTATAAGTGCCACTTAGTCCAGATGATAAATTGATGACGAGCGCATCAGTATATCCTTTTTTCTTTAAGTCTTCTAAAAGTTGATTTAAGTCATCCATGCTTGGGAGACTTGTTGATACATCATGATGGTCGAGTTTGTGATAAATATCATCTGATGTAATTTCTATGCCATCTCTAAAACTTTTTCCATCAATGACAATCATTAACGGAATGACATATAAGTCAGGGTATTTCTTTAATGTCTCTTTTGATAGGTTAGCAGCTGAGTCTGTAATTATTGCTGTTTTCATTTTATTCCTCCATTGAATTTTCAATTTTTTCGATATAAAGCCATTTAGGTTATCTGCAAGGTAAGTCTATCATTTTATGAATAAACAAGTCAAAGAATTTGATAGTATATCCAAAAATATATAGAATATGTAAATATATGTGTAAAAAAATATCAATATCAAAGAAAATTGAGGCTCTTTTTTGATTCTATTTTTCTTATGATTAGATGCTATAAATTATAAGATTTAGACATTTTCATGGTAAAATAATTTTGGAAATGAGGGATGATGATGAATCAATATGAAAAAGCTTTAGAGGCGGTTAAATACATAAAAAGTAAAACCAATGTTGAAGCAAAGATTGGGCTTATTTTAGGTTCAGGGTTAGGCTCTATTACTGACGATATTGATAATTCGGTAGTTATTCCATTTGCTGAAATTCCATATTTTGAAGTGCCTACTACGGTGGGACATCACGGAGCAGTAGTTATTGGGAAGCTCAATGGTGTTGATGTTGTTGCTTTATCGGGTCGATATCATTTTTATGAGGGATATTCACTTGAGATTATTACGTTCCCCATTCGTGTTATGCATTTGTTAGGTATAAAAACGCTCATTATTACTAATGCATGTGGAGCGATTAATACAGCATTTAAACCTGGAGATTTAATGGTTATTAGCGATCATATCAATCTAGTGTCCAATAATCCTTTAATTGGAAAGAATAACGATGAATTCGGTACACGGTTTCCTGATGCGTCTGAAATTTATACAAAAGCACTTAAAAAAATTGCACATCAAACTGCTAAAGAGTTAGGTTATGAATTACAAGAAGGTGTTTATGCGTGGTGGACCGGACCTAGTTATGAAACACCTGCTGAAATCAAAATGATCCGTATCTTGGGGGCTGATGCTGTGGGTATGTCCACTGTACCAGAAGCACTCGTGGCATCTCATATGGACATGCAAGTATTAGGGATTTCATGCTTAACAAATATGGCTAGCGGAATATTAGATCAGAAATTATCTCATGAAGAAGTTATACAAGTTGTTCGTCAAGTTAATGGGAAATTTCAAAATTTAGTAAAAAATATCCTTACAAAAATTTAAAAAATCAAAAATATTGAAGAAGTTTTATCAAAAAGCTTCTTTTTTTATGTAAGAATTGCATTTTAGTATTGTGCGACAAACAGTAGTGTGTTACAATAGGTATGTAAGGAGTGATTACATGAATGCACAATTTAAAAGAGGAATTATTGAATTGTGTGTCTTGTCAGTACTTGTAGAAAAAGATATGTATGGTTATCTCATCATCAATCAACTCTCAGACTTTATTGATGTGAATGAAAATACAATCTATCCAATACTAAGAAGACTCACTAAAGAAGATTATTTTGAAACATACCTTGAAGAATCAAATGAAGGAGCTCCGAGAAAATATTACAGAATGACTGAAAAAGGATTCATCTATTATATTAGTCTAAGAGATGAATGGGATGCGTTTATTGGTGGTGTATATCAAATCATTAATCAAGGAGGAAAAAAGAATGAAGAAATATTTAGAAGATTTAAGACAAGAATTGAAAAAAAAGAATCTATCAAATAAAGAAATTGACGAAATCATAGCTGATCATGAAGAAATGATTCAAACTGCAATGGCAGAGGGATTAACAGAAGATGAAATAAAGAAAAAATTTGGTCAACCAGAACAACTCGCTGAAGATTTAGCAGATTTCGAAGCAAAAGAGGAGTCAGAACAAAGCGATACAAATGATTATAAACTATTGAAATCGTTTGATATCTCTGAAAAAGAACTTTTTGTTGATGTTAAATTAGTTTCTGAGGATATAATCTATCAAACTTCTGATGATTCAACCATAAAAATCTACTACCGTGGTGAAGGGGAAATTGATCGGTATGATTTAGATTACAATAATGGAAAACTTGAGCTATCTATTCAAAAAAGTTTAGGTTTAGGGATTAGTATATCAATCAACAAAAAAAATGATATAGATTTTATTATCGAATTACCTAAAACAAAAATTGCTACTGAATTTACACATAAAAGTGTAAGTGCTGATATAAATATTAAAAACCTCCAAGTCAAAAAACTTAATCTTGGTACAACCAGTGGTGATGTTGTTATTGAAAATTCAAAATTAGGAGATGCTACATGGCATACCGTTAGTGGCGTTCTTAACGTCCAATCTACAGACTTTGATGAATTGAATTCATCTCAAGTTAGCGGTGATCTCAAACTAGACAAAATTACAGTAAAAGGCAATATAAAATGTAATACCGTTAGTGGGGATATTGGTATTGATGAAGGGACTTGTGATCAATTTGATCTACATTCTGTTAGTGGAGACTTAAGTGGAAATGAATTTTATCCAAAAAAAGTAACATTGAGATCTGTTTCAGGTAACATCAATATTGAAAACAAAAAAGACCTTCCTATTGAAGTTGGAAGTAAACGTTCTGTTTCAGGCGAT
This sequence comes from Acholeplasmataceae bacterium, assembly GCA_016934175.1. Lineage (GTDB taxonomy): Bacteria > Bacillota_I > Bacilli_A > Acholeplasmatales > Acholeplasmataceae > Peloplasma. Next base: position 14,249 of record JAFGTI010000010.1, read on the forward strand.
ATCAAAATTAATTAAATTGTAATTTTGATGTATTACAGGGGTGCTAATTAATAGCACTCTTTTTTTGTTTTGAACTTAAAAAAAATAATATAATAAATTGATATCAAAGAAATTGACATTAGATAATGATTTTGATATAATCATGATAGCCGACCGACCGTTCGGTCGGCGTGAATAGACACATAAGGAGAATACAAATGAGTTCGTATAGCGTTAGAAGGCCCATCACCGTTTTAATGGGCATATTAATTATCATAGTTTTAGGCGTTTTTTCGGTTTCAAAATTACCATTAACACTGTTTCCAGATATCAATTTACCCTATGTTGTTACAATCACAACTTATGAAGGGGCAACTCCAGAAGAAGTTGAAATGAATGTTGCAAGCCCTATTGAGTCTGCAGTGTCAACGATTGGAAATTATAAAGAAGTATCATCGATGTCAAATGAAAGCTTTGGTATTTCGATAGTGACTTTTGCTGATGGTGCAAACATGGATTCAGTTGTTATTGAGCTCAGAGAACTCATTAATAATATTGGTTTTCCTGAGGGGGTTGGATCTACTAGAATTCTTCGTATTAGTCCAGATATGCTTCCTGTTATGACAGTGACTTTATATAAGACATATGCTGAAGATTTAACAGATGATGAAGTCCTCATCAGAAATACCGAATGGATTAATAAAGATGTTTTATTAGATTTACAAAGCATTCCTGGAGTAGCTGATGTAAGTGTTTCTGGAGCTGCAGATGTTGTTTTACAGGTTAATTTGGATTCAGCTTTACTGACAACATATGGCATGACTCATCAAGAAGTCTTGCAGGTTATTGAAGATCAAAATGTAGGTGGACTCGTAGGGGTTGCATTAGACTCTGGCGAGATTCGTATGCTTTACTTAGGTAATAAACCAAGCAATCTTGCAGATATTGAAGCATTACCTATATTAACTTTTGGTGGCAATGTTATTACATTGGGTGATCTAGCTGTCACTGATGGCATTACTTATGTGAATGCTAATACTGAAACATATTCTAAAATTAATGGTTTTCAAGGTATTCAAATTTCTTTTCAAAAGCAATCAGATGTAGGAATTACAGAAGCATCAAATAGTATTATGACAAGACTGAATGAGATTATTGCAAGAGAAGGTTCGGATACGAATTATACAGTACTACTGGATCAAGGTGAGTATATTAATTTAGCTATTGGATCTGTGCTTCAAAATATAATCATTGGTGGTATATTAGCTATTATTGTTTTATTTGTATTTCTAAAAGATATTAAACCAACACTCATTGTTGGCTTAGCTATACCAATTTCAGTTATTGCTGCTTTCATGTTGATGTATTTTTCTAATGTGAGTTTAAATCTTATATCAATGGGAGGTCTCGCCCTAGGTATAGGAATGTTGGTAGATAATTCTATTGTAGTTATTGAAAATATTTTTAGAATGATCACCGAAGGAAAAACAAGGAAAGAAGCTGCAGTTGAAGGGGCAAAGCAAGTTGCTGGTGCAATCACTGCATCCACTTTAACCACTATTGCAGTATTCTTACCTATTGCATTTATTGAAGGTATGGTTGCTGATGTGTTTATTTCAATGGCATTAACGATTAGTTTCTCTTTAGGAGCAAGTTTATTAATCGCGTTGACATTAGTTCCATCGATGGCATCGCAAATGCTAAATGATCACAATAATAAAAAAGAAAGTAAAGTAATAGCGAAACTCAAAGTTTGGTATAAGTCATCTGTTTTATATACGATTAACCATAAAACAATTACTTTAGTTACAGTTGTATTACTTTTAGGTGTATCTGTTTTCTTGGTTGTATCCAAAGGATTTATTATGTTACCGACATCAGATGAAGGTACACTTAATATAACTGTTGATACTGTAGCATCTGTTGATTTCGAAACGAATGCTGCATTTGCTGATTATTTAACAACAGTTCTTATGGATATCGATGATGTGGATACTGTATCGGCTACAATTAATAGTAGTTTATTTGGTATGAGACCCATGATGATGGGTGGTAGTTCTGGTACCATTCAATTTACGATTAATCTTAAGGACTCGAGATCTAAGTCGACGATGTATTATGAAGGTTATTTTAGAGATTTACTTGCCGTTGAAGAAATAGATTATTTAAGTGCAGGTGGAATAACTGAAGCTCAAGTTATTGAAGTTACTGTTGCTGCACAAAACAGTACAGGTGCATTAGGTGGTTCAACTGGTGTTAATATCAAAGTGAGTGGTTATGATTTATTGACACTTGAGTCCATAGCTAATGATATCTCGGGAATTTTAGAAGGAACAGAACATATCATCAAAGTTGACAATGGAGTTGATCAGGGTTCTGATAATGTAAGAATCACGGTTAATAATGAACAAGCTATGCTTCATTCTCTTACTAGTCAAGATGTAATGGATAATATCAATTTGCTTTATGCGAATTTATCATCTTTAGGTAGCACACAATCATTAACTATTACACTTGAGGGTGTTGATTATACGCTAGATTTACCAAGTGATACGATTTCAGGAGATATTAGTTTTGATGTGTTTGGAGACTATTTGACTTTCTTGGGTGGCGTCAAATTATTTGATGATGCGACAAGAGCGATGATTGATGTTTATGTCGAAAATGCTGGGCAAGGTATTTATGTTCCAAATGCGATGTTACCAACTTATGTACCTGGACAACCTGTCCAACTCATTGTTAATCCGTATTTGGTAGTTACCTCAGGAGAAATTGTACTAAACCCAATGAGTCTTGATCCATCATTAACTTCACTGGCTATAGCACCACTATTTGATTTAAATAATCCAACTGAAAGTGTAACGGATATTAATAGAGTTACAGGATTTTCTACGATTAATACTGATGGAACAAATAGATATTTAAATGTAACAGCACAAGTAGAACCAGGAAAGAATATTACTTTGGTTAGTCAGGATGTTGTTGATCGTGTAAATACATATTTAGATAGTGATGATTTTGCATCTTACGGTGGTGGCTATCATGTAACTTATGAGGGTGAGAATGAAAATATCTTATCTGCTGTCAATGATTTAGTCTTAGCTGCGATAGTTGCTATCCTATTAGTATATATGGTCATGGCTATTCAATTTCAATCTTTAGTTTATCCATTAATTATATTAGGCACAATTCCACTAGCATTTACAGGTGGTATGATTGCATTGTTGATTACAAACTCCAATTTGAGTTTAGTATCAATCATGGGGTTGATTATTCTCATTGGGGTTGTTGTTAATAATGGTATTGTTTTAATTGACTATATTAATAAGTTAAGATTAAAAGGACGAAACATTATTGAAGCGATTGTTGAAGCTGGACAAACCAGATTAAGACCTATTTTAATGACTGCACTTACGACAATTTTAGCTTTAGTTACGATGGCTATTGGTGTAGGTCAAGGTGCAGAGTTATTACAACCGATGGCAATTACAGCAATTGGTGGCTTGATTTATGCAACACTATTAACTTTAGTTGTCGTTCCTACAATTTATGCATTAGTTAACTTCAAAAAAATACGAGAAGAGGCGAAAGCAGATGCAATCGACCAAGGATAAAATCTTAAGCGCGGTTCTTTCGCACATCAAAGAAGGAGAAAATCTAGGACAGATTACAATATCCAAGATTGCTAATGAAGCTGAAATAGGCAAAAGTACTGTTTATGAACATTTTTCTAGCAAAGAAGATATGATTTTAGAAACTTATCAATTTTTATTAGATCACTATGATCAAATTTTATCTGCGGAAGCTCAACAAATAGATTTTAAAGGTGCATTCATAGAACAAATTAAACGCCTTCTGTTCGTGATGAAAGATGCAAAAATGATTATGAGCGCAATCATGAATTTTGATGAAGAATCATTTTTGAAATATGGAAAACAACTAGAAGGGTGTACAGATGGTATAAGAGAAAAAATGCAGATCAGGTTTGAAGTAATTATTCGCCAAGGGATAGAAGAGGGTATTATACAGCCAAGAAAGCCAAAAGAACATATAGGGAATGTGATTCAAGCAATCATATCAGGATTACTATTTCAATATGTTAATGGTGCGATTGATATAGATGAGAATAGTTTATATGAATTAATTTATCAAAATACGCTAGTAGTGATTAAAGATTAACAAATAAAGATATACCCAGCATTTAATTATGCTGGGTATTTTTTTTATTTCTAAAAATTATAATTGAGGCATAATATTTAGAAATCCAAATAATTGAATAAAGATATCATTTGAATGTCAAAATATGGTTAAACCGCATTGACTTTTTATATGTTTCACGTTATCATGAAAGTAACTTAATTCGAGTAACTTAATCAAATATGGGACGTTAGATTTTCAAAGAAAGAACTATGCAATTGTATTTACTATGTAAATCTAATGATATTTTTTGAGGCGTTCTCGATTTATACAACTTTGTTTACATGATAATGGACATCATCTTTTTTAGCAAAACAGTTTATGAGAATTGTTGTTTTTTACTTTATAAAACAGGAGGCTATGAAATGTTGTTGAAGGATCTGTTACAAAAATATCCAAAAAGAGAAGATCAACTCATTGAAATTCTATTAGAATATCAAAATGAAAAAATTGATCACTATATTTCAAAGGAAGAAATTACAGAAATATCAAAGTACCTTGATGTACCTGAAAGCAAGGTATGTAGTGTTTTGTCTTTCTATACGTTTTTTTCAGATAAACCCAGAGGAAAGCATATCATTCAAGTATGTAAAGATGTGCCTTGTTATGTAAGTTCTGATGTTGACGTATTAAAAATTATAGAAAAGGAACTTGGTATACGCATCAATGAAACAACTTCAAATAAGCAGTTTACACTTGAATTAACAAGCTGTTTGGGATGTTGTGAGGCTGCACCTGCGATAAGAATCAATGATAAGATTTATACGCACTTAACAGCTGATAAGATTAAGGCGATATTATCTGAGTATAAGGTGTATATGTGATGATAGAGATGAAACTAGTATCCAAGAGATTTGGAAAAATTAATCCGTTATCAATTGATGATTATATTAAACTTGATGGTTATAAAAATTTAGCCAAAGCGTTAAAAATGGAAAAAACCGAAATCATCGAACAAGTAGAACAGGCTTATTTAAGAGGTAGAGGTGGAGCAGGTTTTCCAGCAGCAATCAAAATGATGGGGCTTGCTAAAGAAGCTTGTGATGAGAAATTCGTTATTTGTAATGCTGACGAAGGCGAACCAGGTAATTTTAAAGATCGTTATTTAATGGAAAATGATCCCCATCAAATATTAGAAGGTATGATTATTGTTGCTTATGCTACAGGCGCAACAAAAGGTTTTATTTATGTTAGAGGTGAATATCAAAAATCAATTAGTTTGCTGAAATGGTCTATTGATGAAGCAAAGAAAAAGGGATTTTTGGGACAAAATATATTAGGTAAAAATTTCAATTTTGATATTGAAGTTCGTTCTGGTGCTGGTTCTTATGTTTGCGGTGAAGAATTTGCATTAATTGAAAGTATTGAAGGTAATCCAGGCAGAACGAGAGTTAAACCTCCATTTCCAACATCAAAAGGCTTGTATAATAAACCAACATTGATTAATAATGTTGAAACATTATCTACGATTCCACTAATTATTGAAATGGGTGGAAAGAATTTTGCAAAAATAGGAACAAAATCATCAACAGGTACCAAACTCATCTCTTTATCAGGAAATGTAAAGAATAAAGGGGTATTTGAAATTCCATTTGGTGTTCCTATTCGTGACGTTATCTTTAAATTAGGTGGCGGCATCGAAAATGATCGAAAGATCAAAATGGTTCAATTAGGCGGAGCCTGTGGACCCATTATTCCTGAATATATGCTTGATATGATTATTGATTTTGAGCGTTTTGAAGAATTTGATTCAAAAACAGGCGCTGGAGCAATTATTGTTATGGACGAAAGATTTGATATATTCACGGTTTTATTGAAAGTTGTTAAGTTTTTTGAACATGAATCATGTGGTAAATGTACACCTTGTAGAGAAGGTCACATACAACTTGCTAATTTGATTATTAAGTTCATAGAAAGAAAAGCAACAGTTAAAGACATAATTTCTTTGGAATCACTAGCACGCGTTATCCACCAAGCTTCACTTTGTGGATTAGGACAAACTTCACCAACTGCTATTATTTCATCGCTTAAATACTTCAGAGATGACTATTTGGATAGAATAGAACATCCTGAAAGAACATAAGGAGGATCGAAGCATGGTAAATTTAGTGATTAATAATGCAAAAGTATCTGTAGAAGAAAACACATCGATCTTAAAAGCAGCTAAGCAATACAATATGGACATACCTACTTTGTGTTACTATGAGGATTTAAATATTAAATCGGATTGTCGTGTCTGTGTAATCGAAGTAGAAGGTAAAAAAGGATTAGTATCAGCTTGCTCTACTCCTGTTACTGAAGGTATGGTTGTTTATACGAATTCACCCAGAGTATTAAATGCACGAAAAACAATTGTTGAGTTGATTCTATCGAATCATGATACGAATTGTACAACTTGTGTTAAAAATATGAAGTGTGAACTTCAATCATTAGCTAGAAACTTAGGAATTGATGAAAATAGATTTCCATCAGTTTTTGAACGTTTAGACATTGATGATAATAATCCTTCGATTGTTAGAAATCCTAATTTATGTATTAAATGTGGACGTTGTGTCGATGTTTGTAAAAATGTTCAAGGCACCAACGTTTTAGCAACTATGGGTAGAGGACATCTCATGCAAGTAGCTGCAGTTTTTAAAGAAGATTTGAATGAAGATTTTTGTACATTCTGTGGACAATGCGCAAGTGTATGTCCAGTTGGTGCAATCACTGAGAAGGATAATACAGATTTGGTTTGGAATGCCATTATGGACCCAGGTAAACACGTTATTGTTCAGGTTGCACCTGCAGTTAGAGTTTCTTTAGGTGAAGAAATTGATCAACATGTTGGAGATATCGTTACTGGTAAAATTGTTTCTGCAATGAGACTATTAGGATTTGATCGTGTTTTCGATACTGACTTTACAGCTGATTTGACAATTATAGAAGAGGGAAATGAATTGATTCATAGAGTCACAAACGGTGGTGTTTTGCCGATGATGACTTCATGCTGCCCGGGTTGGATTAATTATGCTGAAACAAGATATCCTGATATTTTGGATCATTTATCAAGTTGTAAATCACCACAACAAATGTTTGGTGCACTTGCTAAATCATATTATGCTGAAAAATCAAATTTAGATCCAAAAGATGTCTTTGTCGTTTCAATTATGCCATGTACGGCTAAAAAGTATGAAGCACAAAGAGAAGAAATGAGTGTTAATGGGTCTGATCCAGATGTAGATGTTGTTTTAACTACTCGAGAACTTGGCAAAATGATTAAACAAATGGGTATAAACTTTAATGGATTAGAAGAGCAGGAATTTGATTCACCATTTGGTATCACAACGGGTGCTGGAGCAATCTTTGGTGCTACAGGTGGCGTAATGGAAGCTGCGATCCGTACAGTTTATGAAGTGGTAAATAAGAAGCCACTTGAAAACTTAGATTTTAAAGATTTAAGAGGTCTTGATGGAATCAAAGAAGCTGAAGTTAATCTAGGTGGATCCATGGTTAAAGTTGCTGTTGCTCATACATTGGCAAATGCTAAAGTATTATGTGATCAAATTAGAGACGGCAAATCACCTTATGCGTTTATTGAAATCATGACATGTCCAGGTGGATGTATTGGTGGCGGTGGACAACCTTACGGAACAACGAATAAAGTTCGTCAAGAAAGAATCAATACAACCTACCGATTAGATGCTAATATGGCAATTAGAAAATCTCATGAAAACCCACAAGTGACTGAATTATATGAAGATTACCTAGAAAAGCCACTTGGAGAAAAATCACATCATCTACTTCACACGCATTATCACGATCGCAAGCGTAAATAAGGATTAAATATTAGCTAATCATATGATATGATAAGGGTGCACATGTGTACCCTTATCTATTTGAATATAGGAGA
>JAFGTI010000086.1 GCA_016934175.1 Acholeplasmataceae bacterium
CAAAGTTGGACGGTAAGTGCATTTGTTTTTAAATGCACTTACCTGACTAGAATTGTGATTTTTATTGAAACTAATTAAATAGTAGAACCTTCAAATGTGAATCCTGCACTAATTAATCTTGCAAGAACAGAGTTGTATGCATTTTGATCATAACCTTCTAACCAAACACGAATGACAACTTGACCATAATATGTGTTTCCAGCACCAGCTGCAACGCCATCTGTCAATTGTAGTACTTGTTCAGATACAACAGCTGAAATAGAACTTGCAGTTATAACAGCACCACTACCGAATGGTAATTGACCAGTCTTAGCAAAGTAATAGTTGTATGAACCATAAGCGCCTTCATTATCATCATCAAGTGCTACTAAATCTGTGAAATCTCCACCAGTACCTAAGTAAAGGTTTGTTCCAGCTGCAGGTTTTTCATATACAACAGCTGCAGGAGAAGTTCTAGCACCAGCAACTTCTTGGATTGAAATTCTCATTGAATCTGAAGCATCAACATTAAATGAAGATCCAGATGGATAGAAAGTTCCACTTGCTGCAGTAAATGCAACATCTGATGTCCAAGGTAATGAACCACCAGTTAATGTAACTGCAGTCCAATCAATTGCATTAGCAGAATTAGATCTGAAATGTAATGGTAATTCTAGATATCCGGTAGTTGCTCCAGATAATTCACCAATTCCAAGTGTAAAGAAATCTACACCATTTGACGTTGTAACATGATTAAATCTAAATGTTCCACCATAACTTGAAGCGATATATGCTTCAACATCTTCAGTTAGTAATGCGGTAACCCAATCTAACTGTAATAAATCTCCACTAGGTGCTGCACCTAATGCAACTTCAATCCCTGTGTCAGCAACGATTTGTGCTTCAAAGGGTTGTACAACTGCTGTATTTGTTAATGTAAACCAAGCAAATGTCGTAGTTCCAAGTGCTGCCACTGTTAATACGACCGTTAAAGCTGATAATACTAATTTTCTTGCGATGTTATTCATTTTCTAGTCTCCTTATTTTTTCTCTTTTTTTTATATATTAATTAACTTTCGTTAAGTTAATCCTTACTCATCTGTTGCAAGATTTGCAACTTTAAACTGTAATTGAATCTTTACTCTATCATCTTCTACTGAATCGAATGCGTCTGCATCCCAACCTTCTATCCAAATATTGATTTGAACCTTACCTCGGTAATACGGTTTTCCATCTATATCCACATCTGCTGTTTCTATGAGTGTTGCTACTTGCGAATCATCATTTTCTGCGATATATGGATTGTCAGGACTAAATGTTGTCAATTGGTAAGACGGTTCTTGCATTTCAGTAGGTAGATCTATATAATTCTTTGTGCTTGCTATGAAATAACTATATTGTCCATAAGTTACACCATATCCACGTTCTGGATTTTCTGAAGGATCATATAAGAAACTTTTAAGTTGGTCTTCAGATCTGGTATCTAGTGGATTTAAATCATCGTTTAATTCATTTATAGAAATTCTTATCGTGTCGCTTGCATAATATGTATCGCGATCACCTTTATCAACCATGTCAGTTACTAGTGGTCCATTTTGAAAATCATACTTTGCTGCCCAACTCACACCTCTTGATACAACATATGTTCCATTCATTGTCGTATCATATGCTACAAGATCACTTACATTTTGAATGAGAAACACATCAATTTCAGGTCTTGTTGTTTGAAACCATAAATCAAATGATAAGTAATGTTGATTAGGTACTGCAGGTCCTACATGTCTTAAACCACCCAATTCAAAGTTTTTACCATCAACGCTTGTGACATCAATTAATTTGATATCTCCAAATAACTCTGTAATACTTGCTGCAGGTAATTGTGTTGAGTAATTAATTCCATCGAGTGATATTTCTAATTCATTACCTGATGAAGCTCCTAAGGATATTCCATCTATGTTATTAATTGTTGCCAACGATATCCATGCGAATGATACAGTTCCGAAAATTACGCCTAATAACATGATTGTTAAGATTGATATATATATACGTCGCATACTTCTCATCATTAATTACCTTGAATATTGTTAATTGAGAAGTTCATTTGCATTTTAATCATGCCGCCTAAGATATCATCTACTGTATCAGGATCATAACCTTCTAACCAAACGATTACACTGAATTTTTTGACTTCATCGGGTTTGAAATTTGTAAATAACTTTCTCATCACGATACTGTCACTAAGGAAATCTGTAGCTGCTGGCATATTTTCTGGATAAGTGGGTAGGTTTCCAAACTCATCAAGTTCATCGGGTTTTTGATACATTGTCTGAACGCCATCCTCTATGACTAATACTCTAATTCCTGAATCCAACCCATTATATATATCTGTGATTCTGATATGATAACTAATATCGATTGATTCAGTCCCTTGATTCATTAAGTAGAATGTGTAAGCAACATACTCATAATCGATATCAACATAATTTCCGTAAGTTTCTTCAACTTCTTCAATCTTCAACCAACTATATGTCATATCTCTTGCTTCACTAATTGGATCTGTCATTAATCTAGGTGAAGGAGCTCTGAAGTTTGGTTCTGTCGAAAGTGTAATTCCTCTGTTTTGAGCTAGGCTATCGACTGAAATGACGAAGTTACCAGCTTCTTGACCATAGAAGGTAATGACTGCAAATGCTATTGAGAGCATCCCGGTAATGATAATACCTAGTGTGAAGATTCGATTTCTGGTTCTGATTCTTCTAAATCCGAGTACTTTTGATAGTCTCATCATCTCACTCCTTCATGGTATATTTTGTAAATAAAAAGCCAGCATCATCTTATCAATGACAACTGGCTACCATTTTCAGGCCCTATAGCTTTGCGTCCTTAGATTTCTCTAAGTTTGCCCCTTTACATTAAGGATATTTTATTAATTTTGAATTTAATATTTAAGAAAACAAAAAGCCAGCATCATCTTATCAATGACAACTGGCTACCATTTACAGGCCCTATAGCTTTGCGTCCTTAGATTTCTCTAAGTTTGCCCTTTTACATTAGAAATTTAATTGAATGTGATGATCTATTAATTTGAAAACAAAAAGCCAGCATCATCTCTTGAATGACAACTGGCTACCATATACAGGCCCTATAGCTTTGCGTCCTTAGATTTCCCTAAGTTTGCCTTTTTACATTTTTGTATCCCTATACGAATACACCAGTATTATATACCGGTTTTGTTAATGTGTCAATACTTTTGATTCATTTTTTTTATTTTTTCTACTCATTCTTCCAAGCTTCAGTACCAATATAACCTTTTAGAGCTTCAGCTGAGAGTGGCTTACTAAAGTAAAACCCTTGCATGACCTCTATATTATAGTTTTTGGCTTCTTCTAACATTTCTTTTGTTTCAATGACTTCACAGATCACTTGGTAATCATTTTTCTTTGCAAACTCAACTAAAAGTGTTGCAAATTTAGCTTTCATGTAAGATTCTTCTTCTTTTAAAAATTCGTTATCAAGCTTGATAATGTCGATATCAAGTTGTTCGACTTTAGATAATGTTGCATAATCAAGACCAAAACCATCAATTGCAATTTTAAATCCCATCTCTTTAAGTTTTTTTAAATTCATGAAGATATTTTCTTGTTTTTCAAATACAGCAAATTCAATAATTTCTAATATAATGAAATCTGCATTCATTCTGTACTTCTTTAATATCTTTTGAAAATCAACAGGTAATGATTCATTCATTAGCTGTTTAGGACTTAAGTTCATTGAGAAGTAAATCATTCTTTTTGGAAATTCCTGTCTTAACTCCTGGAACGTTTTAATGAGTGTTTCTAATCCCCATAATCCAATCCACTGAATATCACCAGATTGTTCCATAATTCCTAAAAATTTAAAAGGTGATAATAATCCGTGTTCTGGATGATTCCATCTAATTAAAGCTTCTACACCATAAAGTTCTTTATTGACCACATCTATCATTGGATGGTAATACAATTGGAATTCACGATGTTGAATGGCGTGTTTGATTTGATAATAATATTCAATGTGTTCTCCACCCTCATCACTCATCTCATCAGAATAGACTCGAATATTGTTCCCACCGTTCTTTTTGATAATATAGGTAGCAATCTTTAATGAATCTAAGAGGTCTTTTAGTGTATTCCCATGTGCAGGATAGAAAGCAATAGCAATTGATCCTGTAGCATTAATTGTTGTGTCTCCAAATAACTTAATTGAACGATTTATAGCAGATTTTAATTTGTTTGCTAAATCAACAGCTTCTGTGCGATCATAATCCATTGTTAGAAAAACGAGAAATTCATCATTTTGTAATCTAGAAATTTTAATTCCTTTTGGAAGTGCAAATTCCATGTTTTTTACAATTTTTTCAAGTATCTTCTCAGATTCATTTTGTCCGAAAGCATTTACGAAATCACCAAATTTATCTAAATCGATATAGATTAATGAAAATTGACCATCTCTACCTATGCGCGCCATGTATGACGTAATTATAGAGGTAATCTCAGAGCGTGATAAAACACCTTCCATTGCTAATGTCTTTTCCTCAGCTATTTTCTTTCTTTCTGAAAAGAATGAATGTGCGAGAAGGTAAATCGCTGCTAAAGTGAAAAGTAAAGCGATTATTGATAAAATTATAGTCAGTTGATCACTCAATTTATTTCACCTACTTATATGTTCTTTCTAATTATTTGTTCTGTTTTGATGATTTTGGAACATTGACAGTTTTTGTCTTATCTATATTATAAGCCTGAATTAACTTTATTGCTTCATTTTTATTTACAGCAGGTCCAATTAAATATCCTTGAATGATATCGCAACCTGACTTAAAGACTATTTGATTTTGCTTTTCATTTTCAATACCTTCAGCGATGACTTCTAGTCCTACATTTTTTGCTAAACTTGATATCATAGCAACAATTGCTCTTGAATGGGCATCGGTTTCCAAGTTAATAATAAACGCTCTATCGATCTTAATTGTATTAATAGGTAAGTCTCTTAAATATTGTAATGATGAATAACCTGTTCCGAAATCATCCAAGTGAATATCAAATCCATATTTTTGTAATAACTTCAATTTGTTAATGACTAGCTCGAATGATCCAATCAAGAATGTTTCGGTAATTTCTAAGCTAATAGAGTGTTTCTTTAGTTCATACTGTTCAAATATTGCGATAACATCATTAACAAACCCTGCTTGAAGAATTTGAACCGGAGAAATATTGATTGATATATGAACATTAAGTGGTTCCATCTCTTTAGCTATCATAAAGGTTTCATGAAGTGCGATACGGCCAATATCAATAATCATATTGTTCTTTTCAGCCATTTGAATAAATTTAAGTGGTGATTCATTCGCATATTTTGGATTTGTCCATCGAATCAATGCTTCAAAGCCAGTAATTCTTTCTAACTGATTATTATATTGAGGCTGCAAAGCCATAACAAACTCTTGATTCTTTATCCCGATAGCTAAATCTTTTTCCATGCGTATTTCTCTTGATGCAATCATGGATAAACTCACATCATAAGTGAAATCTTTACGTTGACCTGATTCTTTTGCATGATTTAGTGCTAACATCACGTTGTCAAAACAAACATCAGGATTTAAGATCTCATATTTTTCAGATTCAATATGGAAAATACCAATCTTCACATCAGCTTCAATAAAGTTTTTGTCCAAAGTGATAGGCTTCTCAAAAATTTGAATAATTTTTGTTACCCAACGATTGACCCAATTATAATTTTCAATATCTTTAAATAAAACGACAAAAACATCAGAATCGAAATTATATAAACTTGCAGGATAACCTTCTAATGCTTGTTTTGCAAGTTCAGAAACGATAGCTAAAAATCTTTCACCGCTCTTTTCACCTAATAATAAATTGATTTTAGAAAAAGCAACAATATCAAAAGCTAAAATTGTATTTTTTTGAATTAAAGCATCATGGTCATTAAATAACATTTGTAAATCTTGTTTTAGACTATTAAGATTGGGTAGATGTGTCACCTTATTATAGAGTGCAAGATTTTTATATTCATCAAATCTACCTTCACTATTTGAAGTATCACTACCAATTAAAAGATAACCACCAGATGTTCGAATAGGAACAAATTTAATATAGACAACCTTACCCACACCAACTTCAAATAAGACAGTGAACGCTTTTTGTTGTCTGATGACATCTTCAATGTGCTCTGTTGTTTCATCTTGCTTAATTTTAAAATCGGAAATATAATCATAAACGTCATATTCTCCTAATAACTTTTTGAAACTTTTGTTATAGGACTTAATTTTTCCTTTATGATTTATTTTCATAATGTAAGGCTTAGAATAATAATGCGTCAATCTAGCATTTTCGATATCATTTGTTTTATGTTCAAGCACTTTATACAACACAAGCATTCCAATAGCAAACAAAATAAAGATAACCAAGAATAATGCCCACAAAATATTAGTTAAATATGCCATTGAACTTAGGACATCAGACTCACTATAAATTTCAACTAAATAATAATGCTCATTCGAATATTCTCTACTGAGTGGATAGAAACCAATAAATGAGGCTTCATCTTGGAAAATAGTGCGTTCAACGATACTTTGTCCATCTTCAATATCAGCTTTTATATAATCAATTGAATGTTCAGCCATGTCTTCGGCTCTTAAATAATCATAGAAAAATTTGATAGTTGAATCATCAAAACTATTGTAAAATATTGTATTATTTTCTGACATGATGACATACTTTGAATCAACTGTCGAAAATGCTAATTTTTGATCCAAATAAGGTTGTGCTTCAAAGTAAGCTACATAGTCTCCAATATTAAAGAAAATATAAGGTGTATCTCCAGCAATATCAAATGCTTGATTTAACGTATATATTGCTACAGGTTGCCTAAAGACTGACTCTGTAAAATCTTGAATATATGTCCAATTATTTCCACCAACTGTTAGCACATTATCATTCAATAATCCGAATCCAATATAATTTTCATCTTGAACTTTCAACGATGTCTGAATTGCATATAACTCGGTGATTGGATCAAGAGATTGCGCTATATAAAAATCAATTAAATCATTTAAGTGTTCGTAATCAAAATTAAGTTGAGCATCAATACTTTTAGTGATCGTCTCACCTGAACCAATGAGGTTATTTTCAGCTTGATTAACAATGAAATTTTCGGAGATTTGAGTATACGTAAAAACAACGACTACCATCAGCAGTACATATGTGATAATAAATGCAGTTGCTAGCTTCAAAGTATAACGTTTCACAGCGCTTAACCTTCCTTATCCACTCTAATTTTATTTCATTAGACTTATAAATTCAACAAAACTAGATACAATTATTGTGTTTTATATCCCTTTGCTATAAAGCAAAAGAAAAAAACTAATTTGCATCTTTTTACGGTTTTTTCTTTATTAAATCATAATCTTCTTACTCAATGACTTTTTTAGCGGTTCTTTTTTTGATATCATTAAAGTTATATTACCACATTCTTACAAACAAATAACACTTCTTAAAAAAACACTTCAATATTGCATAAACACACGTCATAATTATGGTAAAATAAAGAATATTATCGAGGAAACAAAAAACCAGGAGGAATCACATGACAATACAAGAAAAAACTTCTGATTTAAATTTAGGCTTCTACCGGATTGACTTAAATCTAGAAAAAATTACTTTAGATGAAAAATCAGCATCTTTTTTTGGTTTCAATCAATCAAAAGAAATTCCTATTTCGCAATTTATCAATCTTTTTGATAATCAAGTGACGATGCCTTTTTTAAATAGTCAAGACTTAGAAGAAATGAATCAAGAAATGACTGCTCTTCATTTGAATTTCCAGTCAAAAAAATATCTAATGACATTAAGCATTGATGATTCAAATAAAAAACAGCCATTCATTCATGGCTTTATACACCCTCAAATAGAAACCTCATCATATAAAAAAGATACTCTAGAAGAAACATTAATTATATCAAATATGACTCATGAAATTAGAACTCCACTTAATGCGATCAAAGGATATGCGGAATTGCTAAATGAAACGAGACTAAGTGAGGATCAACAATCTTATGTCGATCACATTCAAGACACTTCTAAACATCTATCAAAAATCGTGAATGATATCCTAGACTATTCCAAATTGGAAGCTGGGAAAATGCGGATTGAACCTAAACCTTTTAAATTAGAAAAATTACTTGATGATGTGTATATCATGCTCAAAGAGCAAACTAAACTAAAACAGCTTTACCTAGATGTAATGAATATTGATTGTCCAAAAACACTGATTGGTGATGTGTACCGTATCAGACAAATCTTAATTAATTTTGTCAGTAACGCAGCCAAATTCACTGAAATTGGTGGTATAAGTTTGACTTGTAAAATTGATCATTCGATTGATTCACATCATGTATACGTCAAATTCATAGTCAAAGATACAGGAATTGGTATATCAGCACACGAACTTCCTTCTGTTTTCCAAGCTTTTGACCAAGCAAACGCATCAACTTCCAGATTATATGGTGGAACAGGTTTAGGGCTCCATATAAGCCTTAAGATTGCTAAACTGATGCATGGTGATATTAAATTGGAATCAACAGTCAATCAAGGGAGTACATTCACGTTATTTCTTCCCCTTGCCTATGAGCCTTTAATTGATACTGAAAATTCTGTATTAAATAAAAAGCCTATGAAAGGTTCTAGAATTTTACTTGTTGATGATAATCCATTAAACCAGAAATTAACAGAACGAATTCTTTCTAAACTAGATATGAAAGTCTCCATTGCTAAAAATGGTATGGAAGCAACTAATCTTGCTAAATCTCAATCCTTTAATCTCATATTTATGGATATACATATGCCCATTATGGACGGATACGAAGCAACTAGAATTATTAGAAAACACAATCAAGAAGTTCCCATTATAGCGATGAGTTCAGATGCTTTATATGATGATATCGAAACACTTTCTGACTTAGGAATGAGTGATGTGATTGAAAAACCAGTTGATCCGCTTTCAATTTTAAATATATTAGCAAAATGGATTCCAGAATAATTTATAAACGAAGAAGTTGCAGCCGCAACTTCTTTTTTTATGATAAGAGTTTCCAGTACCCAGAAGAGATTCCTGAAGCATCCGGAACGATACCTAGTTCGTTATTCAATAATGCTTCATAATATGACCCTTCATAATAGACATAATCACCATTTAGATATGTGGAATAGACACTATAAATATGAGAAACATCAAGTAAACCTGAAGTAGGATTTGTACCTGGAAGTTCTAAAAGATTATAGCTATATGTGTATCCATCTTGTACTTTATAAATATTTTGATTATATTTAAAATATTCACCACTTTGATAAGTTTTTAATTGATCAATATCAGTTGAATCAAGTGCTTCTTTTGATGCTTGATATCCCCATAAGTCAGGAGAAATATCATCGACTAATGTAATTGTTACGTAATATTTTCTTGGTAACAGTGAATTTTCTAAATAGAATGATGACCCCTCTACTGAGTCATTTTGTAGTGAAATTTCATAAGTTACATCCTGTGGTAAATTAATTATTATTTGATAAGTTCCATAAGATGATGTCTGAAACTTATTATTCGTATATATATCTAAATACGGGTTGTAAACAGCTAAACCAGTCATTGATAAAATCGTATTGTCGTTACTGCATAAACCTTCATATAATTCACCCATTTGACATACATTAATTTCTATAAAGACTTCATCAATTTGAACACTTGAATTGTTAATGACTTCAAGGTTAAATCTAATATTATTTGTTAAATCTTGAACAGCTACAAAGTAATCAGTATAATGTGTTGGATTCTCAGCAAAATCATGCGCGTATACTCGATATTGAACAAAACTAAAGGTATCACCGAATGGTGAATAATCTGAAACCAATATATCTGATTGAAAAGATATATCAATATGATCTTGATCAATAACTCTTCTAATTTGAGCACCATCTGGCAGCTCAAATGTTGGAAGATAATAACTCAAATTTGTCTTTTGGACTTGCCCAATTACCCAATAATTCTGATAGTTTAAATAATCACCGTAATAGATACCTGTGGTTGGTAATACTGTCATTGGTCTAAGTTCTGGATTTTCTATGTAGTTTGCATAAGTACTATCACTAATTAATTGATAATCAATAATTGTATCAAATCCTGAATAAATAGTATCTGAAACAAACAAAATATTCTTTAGATGACTATCATCATTTTTTATTTTTTCTATGATTACAGATTCGAAAATATATTCCCAAACAAGTGTTTGACCCCATAATATTTGACTACGCTCGAAAGTTATATCAAGTTGATAGGTTCCAATCGCTATATTTTGATTGAAATCAACCTCATACCCTATTTGCGGTAAAGTTCTTATAAAATAATCAACATCAATTATCGCTTCATCTAGTGGATTCAAAGGCGTAAATTCAGATGAGATGACCAGACTATTTTCATTGGCTAAATAAATGTTTTCTAAATCGAATTCAACACGTAATGTTGGTGATTCTAAATAAGGTATAGTTACTGATGTTTCTGTTACATCGAGTGCTTCACCATTCTTATAAATATTAAACGTTTCATTTGATATACTGTCTTCTAATAAATAGTGAGTGACTGTGTTAATTGTGAGATCTTCAGCTTGAATCGTATATTCAATTTGATAAAGGTGTCTATAACTATCTTGCATCAAGAAAAGAACATCGATAGAAATTAATGTTGAGAATGGTGAAATATGAATATTTGTTAAATAACTTGGTATATTTAACTCAATTAGTTCGGTAAAATATATATTCGATAGACTATTAAGATTAGTAAAATTGACAATATTAGTATCAGAATCATTTACATCATAGAAAATACCATAAGGAATAATTGAAGTATAAGAATCACCTGATAAACTGATTTCTTCACTATTAAATGTGATATCTAAAATTTGTGCGTTTGAGCTTTGAATTTTGATTACATAAAGATTAGCAATCTCTCCAGTAAGTAGTTCAAGTTCAAGTCTATATGATCCACTAGGTAAATAGTCAGTCACTTCTAAATCGAAAGTAACCATACCTAAACCAAATGTTCCATCTGCATTATTAAAGTTATTAGCGTTTGAAACTAATCCCTTTGTTAAGACATAAAGCGATGTATCTACCGGATCCCCTGTGTCATCATTATAAAGTGTAATCCAAGGAATAATACTTGTTTCATTTGCAATATTATTTGTTTGATAAGTTGCACTTAAAATACCTAGCTCTTCTACTTTCTCATAATTAATATCTTCAGTAGCAATAATCTCATGAAAATCTGTATAAGTCGGTAGTGCATCAATTCCATCAACATATAGGTTTGATATTTCTTCTAAGTTTTGATCTGCAGTTCTAATAATTCGAATATCATAATCTTTAAA
>JAFGTI010000011.1 GCA_016934175.1 Acholeplasmataceae bacterium
CTTCATTTGTAAATAATGTGCTATAATTAAAGTATCTTACGTGAGATACTTTTTTTAAGAACAGGGAGAATATTATGGAAAAAATTACAGTTTTATGTGAACAAATGGGTGTGAATCCAGAAGAATGTTTACCTTATGGTAGAGATAAGGCCAAAATTGATTTAAAGATATTGAAACGATTAAAGAATAATCCTGATGGCAAACTCATATTGGTTACAGCGATTAATCCTACACCAGCAGGTGAAGGAAAAACAACTGTATCTATTGGACTCGCTCAAGGGTTGAAATATATCGGAAAACACCCAATGTTAGCCCTTCGGGAGCCTAGTTTGGGACCTGTTTTTGGACTTAAAGGTGGAGCTACAGGCGGTGGCAAATCAAGTATTACGCCATCAGATGATATTAATCTTCATTTTACTGGAGACATGCACGCGATTACATCTGCTAATAATCTTTTGAGTGCATTAATTGATAATCATATATATCAAGGGAATGAGTTAGGCATTGAAACTGTGACATGGAAACGTTGCATGGATATGAATGATCGTGCTTTAAGATCGATTGAAACACCAACAAGAACTGATGGATTTATTATTACAGCGGCTAGTGAGATTATGGCTATATTAGCTTTATCGAGTGATTTGGATGATTTAAAACAAAGAATTAATAAAATATTGATTGGGTATAATAAAGAAGGAAAACCTATTTTGGTTTCTGACTTAGGTGGCGCAGATGCAATGGCTTTATTAATGAAAAATGCAATGAATCCAAACCTTGTGCAAACCATAGATGGTGTACCCACATTGGTTCATGCTGGACCATTTGCAAATATTGCACATGGATGTAATTCAATTGTAGCAACTAAACTAGCTCTAAAACTTGGTGACTATGCGATTACTGAAGCGGGATTTGGAGCAGATTTAGGGATGGAAAAGTTTCTAGACCTTAAAATGCCATATTTAAATAAACAGGTAGATGCTGTAGTGATTGTTGCAACACTGAGAGCTTTAAAATCACATGGTGGAGCTGAGGATTTCAGCATTGAAAATAAAGAAGCACTAATTGCTGGACTTCCGCATTTAAATAAGCATTTAACGAACATTAAAAATTATGGATTAAATTACGTTATTGCACTCAACCATTTTTATACGGATACCGATGATGAAATTAATACGATTATGTCATGGGCAAAAGAAAATAATCACCCGATTGCCTTATGTAAAGGATTTAGCTTAGGTGGTGAAGGTATGGTTGATCTAGCAAATAAAATTGTAAAGATTACTGAAAACCCTGTATCTTTCCATAAATTATATGATATTAGCGATTCAACACAACTTAAGATTGAAAAAATAGCGAAAAACATTTATGGAGCTAAAGAAGTTGTGTTTACTAAAAGAGCAACAGCTCAATTAGAAACCTATAAAGAACTTGGATGGCAGTTGCCTGTATGTATGGCAAAAACACCACTATCACTCACTGGGGATCCTAAAATAAAAGGACTACCCGTTGACTTCACATTAA
Organism: Acholeplasmataceae bacterium; assembly: GCA_016934175.1. Lineage (GTDB taxonomy): Bacteria > Bacillota_I > Bacilli_A > Acholeplasmatales > Acholeplasmataceae > Peloplasma. Next base: position 1,522 of record JAFGTI010000011.1, read on the forward strand.
CAATTCAAGAAATTAGACCATCGTTAGGCGCAGGATTCCTTGTTGCACTTACAAAAGGAATCATGGTCATGCCAGGTTTAAATAAAACGCCTAGAGCACTTGAGATGGTTATTGATAGTGAAGGCAATCTTCTAGATTAGGAGGATACTTATGATTTTACTTGATGGCGCAAAAGTCGCAAATGAAAGAAATCTTCGATTAAAAGAGCAGATAGAAAAAGATATCATTACATACAAGCGAGCACCTTGTTTAGCAATTATTCTTGTTGGAGAAAATCCAGCAAGTATGTCTTACGTAAAAGGAAAAGGTAAAGCATGCAAACTAGTAGGGATAACACATGAACTTTATAGACTCGATGAAAGCATCAGTGAGGAAGAACTATCAACATTAATTATTAGATTGAATCAAGAGGATCATGTTGATGGGATTTTATTGCAATTACCCATACCTAAACATTTGAATGAAACCATGCTGATTGATCTAATCTCAAAAGATAAAGATGCTGATGGATTTCATGTTATAAACCAAGGTTATTTGTATCAGAAAAAACCGACCGTTTATCCAGCTACTCCAAAAGGGATTATGACTTTGCTTAAAGCATATGATATCAATATTTCAGGTATGGATGCGGTTATAATCGGAAGAAGTAATATAGTTGGATTTCCTATTGCCAGACTATTAATGGATGCAGGGGCAACAATAACGGTGTGTCATCGTCAAACCAAAGATTTAGCTGCACACACAAAAAGAGCTGATCTGATTATTGCATCAGCTGGTAGAGCAGAACTTGTAACAAAAGATATGGTGAAATCCGGTGCTGTTGTTGTTGATGTAGGGGTTAACAGAGTAGATGGAAAACTCGTTGGCGATGTACATTTTGAAGGTGTCAGACAAGTTGCAGCTTATCTGTCCCCGGTTCCTAGAGGTGTTGGTCCGATGACAATTAATGGACTCCTAGAAAACACATATGAACTTTATTTGAAACATGTAAAATAAGTATAATTTTTGATACATTGAAAAAGCGAGTATAACCTTTACAAAGTAAAGTGTTATTGCTATAATGAGGATGTATTTGATTATCGTATAAGTTATTTGATTTGGAAATAACGTATCTACTGGGGTGCCTATCACCACAACTACGATTTTTAAACACTTAAGGGTTGTTTTTATATTCGTAGTGTCATACGAGTTATACAATGTACATGTAGCATATGTGAATAAGTAGCTAAGACTGTTACTCATCATGTGCATCAAAACAAAGACACCCAGATATAGGGTGTTTTTTTATCCAAAAATGGTAAAATAGAACTGAAATAAAAAGGAGAAACATATGAATATATGGCATGACATCAGTAAATCAAGAATTTTACCTGAGAAATTTGTTGCTTGTATAGAAATTTCAAAGGGCAGTAAGAAAAAGTATGAATTGGATAAAGAGACAGGAATGATTATTTTAGATCGTATCCTTTTTACTTCTACACACTATCCTGCAAATTATGGATTTATTCCGAGAACATATGCTGGAGATAATGATCCACTTGATGTATTGGTATTATGCCAAGAAGATATTGAGCCATTATCAATTGTTGAATGTTACCCAATTGGAGTAATGAAAATGATTGATTCTGATGAAATTGATGAAAAGATTATTGCTATACCGTTTGGTGACCCATCATTAACGCAGTATAAAGATATCAGTGAATTACCTGCACATCTGATGACTGAAATGGGACACTTTTTTGAAGTATATAAATCCCTTGAAGGTAAAAAAACCTATATTTTGGATGTTGAAGGTGCAGAAGCAGCGAAAAAAATTATTTCGCAATGTATACAAAATTATGACGAAAAATTTAGCAAGTAAAGGAAGATAAACCAATGGGAAGAGCACATGAAGTAAGAAAAGTAGCTATGGAAAAAACAGCTGCTAAAAAAAGTAAACTTTATGCAAAATATGGAAAAGAAATTTATATGGCTGCGAAGTCTGGAACACCAGATCCAGAAACAAATCAAGCATTAAAAAAGATTATCGAAAAAGCAAAAAGAGAACAAGTTACTGCTGACGTGATTAAAAGAGCAATTGATAAAGTAAAAGGCGGAAGTGATGAACATTACGCTGAGGCTAGATACGAAGGCTTTGGACCAGGAAACTCTGTACTTATTGTTGAATGTTTAACTGAAAACGTTAATCGCACAATAGCAACAGTAAAAAATTGTTTCACTAAAACTGGTGGTAAACTTGGTGTTACTGGGTCAGCTGCCCATCAATTCAATCATCTTGCAGTTTTATCTATGCCAGATATTACAGAAGATGAATTGCTAGAAATATTAGTTATGAACGATCTCGATGTATCAGATATTGAAGTTGAAGAAGACTCAATTACTATATACGGAGAAGCTAATGATTTTAATAAACTTAGAACGGCCATTATGGAGGCAAAACCAGAAATGGATTTTATAACCGAGGAATTAATGTGGTTGCCTTTGATGGAAACATCTTTTGATAATGAAGAAGATCAAGGTAAATTTGAACGTTTAGTTGAAATGTTAGATGAAATTGACGATGTTCAAAATGTTTATCATAACGTTGCACTTTAAAATAATGAATAAATTCAAAGATAGAAATGGAGAATAAATGTAAAAAAAGACAGGGATAAACGACGCTAATTCTGTCTTTTATTATGTTTGTTATTATGTTATAATATATGCGGATTTTATCTAGGAGGAAACTATGGACCTAAAATTGATTGACCCTATGATTGAAAGTATCATTAAGAAAGAAAAGAATAGACAAGAAGAACATATTGAATTGATTGCATCAGAAAATTTTGTATCTGAAGCAGTTTTAGAAGCTCAAGGATCAATTTTGACAAATAAGTATGCAGAAGGATATCCAAAAAAGAGATATTATGGTGGGTGCGAATTTGTTGATGAAATTGAGACACTGGCGATTGAAAGATTAAAAAAACTATTTAATGCAAAATTTGCTAATGTTCAACCACATTCGGGGTCACAGGCTAACATGGCTGCATATCAAGCTTTGATTAAACCTGGAGATATGATTTTGGGTATGTCACTTGCTGAAGGTGGGCATTTAACACATGGTTTTAGATTAAATTTTTCAGGTAAATTTTATCAGTCATCTTTTTATGGCGTTGATGAAAAAACAGAAATGATTGATTACGATCAAGTGCTAGAAATCGCAAGAGAAGTAAAACCTCAACTGATTATTGCAGGAGCTAGTGCATACTCAAGAGTCATTGATTTTAAAAAATTTAGAGAGATTGCAGATGAAGTAGGTGCTTATCTTTTGGTAGATATGGCACATATAGCAGGTTTGATTGCTGCTGGAGTTCATCCTTCTCCTTTAGAATACGCACATGTTGTTACTTCGACCACACATAAAACACTTAGGGGTCCTAGAGGTGGAATTATCTTAACTAATATTGAAGAAATTGCAAAGAAAGTAGATAAAGCAGTTTTTCCAGGTGTTCAAGGTGGTCCATTAATGCATGTCATTTCTGCAAAAGCAGTAGCTTTTCACGAAGCTCTATCTGAGGAATTTGTTGAGTATCAAAAACAAGTTGTTAAAAATGCAATCGTGCTAGCTGATGAAATGAAAAAGCGCGGTTTTCGTGTGATTAGCGGTGGAACTGATAATCATTTAATGTTAATAGATGTTAAAGGAAGATATAATATTACAGGTCTTGATGCTGAAAATTTATTGCATCGTGTTAACATTACTTGTAATAAAAATGGTGTTCCATTTGATAAAGAAAAACCAGCATATGCTAGTGGTATACGAATTGGCACACCTGCAGTAACTACAAGAGGTTTCAAAGAGAACGAAATGAAACTTATTGCTCAATATATTGATGAAACATTTGCAAATAGAAATGATGAACAGAAAATATTAGAGATTAAAGATAAAGTGACAAAACTCACACAAAAATTTCCATTGTACACGAAGGGAGTATAACAGATGATTGCAAAAACAAAATATATTCCAGATGGTAAGAAAGAGTTAAAACAATTACCTATCTTGCATTACTTGGATGCAAATTTTCTTTATTATCCAGTGACTAGCGCACGCTGTCCAGAGGGTGAAACCTGTGTAAGAGGTGGACAATTTGTAAAAATAGGTGAAGTTATTGGAACAAGAAAAGGTGCTTTCTTTGAGCAACCTATGCATGCCACTGTTAGTGGTGAAGTTAAAGGGTATGAAAAAAGAGTTGATCAAAGTGGTAAAGTTGTTGATTGCCTTATTGTTAAAAATGATAAAAAATATAATTTACATCCATCAATTAGCGATAGAACTGATGAAGAAATAGATGCTTTAACTAAAGAAGAATATGTAGAGATTATTAAAGAAGCAGGTCTTGTAGGTTTGGGGGGAAGTGCTTTTCCCACTTATATTAAATTACAAACAAAAGATAAGATAAATGTTGTTATTGCTAACGGAGTTGAATGTGAACCCTATTTAATAGCTGATTATAGTTTAATGATAAATCAGCCACAAGAAGTCATTCAAGGATTAATTTATGCAATGAAAGCAAGCGGTTCACCAAAAGGGATTATTGCAATTAAGAAAAAGTATACTGAAATTAAAGAAAGATTAGAATTTAGCTTAAAGCAATTTAGTCAACATAATATAGAAGTTGTTACTGTGGGCAACCATTACCCTCAAGGATGGGAACTTGATATGATTTACCGTGCAGTTGGTATTAAGATTCCTCAAGGGGAATTATTGTCTAAATATGGAGTATTAAATTTCAATGTTTCTACTCTCCAAAGTATATACAACGCTGTAAAGAAAAAACTGCCTGTTCTTGAAAGACTATTCACAATTAGCGGAAATGGAGTTCACAATTCTAGTTTCAGAGCAAGAATAGGAACTCAAATTCCCGAATTGATTGAATTAGCTGGAGGATATAAGGATATAGATATTCCTAAAGTGCTTATACTAGGTGGACCGATGATGGGTACCAATGTACAAAGAGATGACATCATCATGACACACACTTCAACAAGTTTGATTGTTCTCAATGAAGAAGTTCAAATTGAAGAACCATGTATACACTGTGCATCGTGTGTCTATTCTTGCCCAGTAGATATTCAACCCACATTGATTATGAGTGCTTATAAGGTTAAAGATAAAGATGCCTTAAAAATGTTAGAAGTTAATAAATGTATAGAATGTGGATTATGTTCATTTGTATGTCCATCTAAAATACATTTAACTGATTATATGCGTTTAGGCAAACGCTTAGCAAAGTAGGAGGATAATATGCAAGCAATTAAACAAACGAGCCCCTATGTTCGTAAGCAAGTAAGTACCAAACGCATGATGATTGATGTTCTTATTGCTTTAATTCCTGTTGTAGTCTTTTCGATTTATCGATTTGGATGGGATGCAGTTTTGAGAATCGGTGTTTCTTTAGTCATTATGATAGGATTAGAAGCATTAATTTTTGGAATGATGCAAAAAGTGAAGAAAACCGATCAAACGTTTAAAGAAAAATTAAAAACCAAGTATAGCAACTATACGATTAATAATGTAACCGCTCCTGCCGTGAGTGCAATTATATTTGCAATGTTGATGCCTTCAAAGTTACCTGTTTATGCAGTTGCTGTCGGTGCTATTTTTGCAATTGTAGTTGTTAAGATGATGTTTGGAGGTTTGGGTGCAAATATCTTTAATGTTGCTGCTGCGGGGCGTAGATTTATTTCGCTGGCTTTAACTGGGATGTTTGCAGGTGTTTATGTAGGCGTGGATGCAGTTGCTGGTGCGACACCATTAACTGCGCTTAAAAGCGGCATGGGATTTCCTGCAGTTTTAAATAGTTACCCTATTATGGATCTTATTACAGGGAATATTCCTGGCACGATGGGAGAAATTAGTGCGATAGCAATTCTTATTGGATTAGTCTATTTATTAATTAGAAGAACTGCTGATTACAGATTGGTTCTTTCAACTGCTTTAACATTTATTATTTTAATATCACTAATTGGAATAAAGGTATATCCATCACAATGGTTTGAATTTGTTTTATATAATATTTTTTCAGGTGGATTATTATTTGGATTAGTGTTCATGGTAACAGATCCAGTCACGGCACCAATTACTAGACCAGGTCGCTGGTTGTATGGATTGTTAATTGGATCACTTATTGTTTTAATTCGTACATTTGGGGCATATGCTGAAGGTGTTGCTGCTGGATTACTATTTGCTAATATGTTCGTACCACTTATCGATTATCCAAAATGGTCTAGTAATAAAATTAGACCAAGATTTGTTGTAGGATATATTGTTTTACTCGTTATTATGGGCCTCATTGTATACTTTGGTGCGGGAGGTACAGTTTTATGAGAAAGTTATTAGAAAAACCTTTATTTCATTACACACTTGTTTTAACTTGTGTTTCCTTAGTGTGTGGACTTGCTATTGGTGGAGTGAACGCAATTACTGCACCAATTATTGAAGATAATATTATTGCAGCAAAAGCTGAAGCCTTTAATCTTGTTTTACCTGGAATTGATTCTTTTGATGAATTGGAA
>JAFGTI010000002.1 GCA_016934175.1 Acholeplasmataceae bacterium
GATGGCTTAACAAAGGCAAAAATACCCCAAAGTAAGTGAGTTATTTTCGGGTTATCTTTTCGGCACCATTTTTTTAATAATTAGTTTTTAGAGAAAGATCATTGAAGTTCAATGGTCTTTTGTTTTTATGGTGAAGAAGAATGATTACTTTTTAATTGGATGCAGAGAAATGTAAATGATGAATTTCTAGAGTCAAATTGGATATTTTAAATTTGAATCAAACCCATGAATTTTCAAGATTTTCATCTTTAAAAATATTGTAACTAGTGTATAGATAAGAGTAATAAGAGAGGAATACTAAAAACTAAAATAATCTCGATTTTTCTGTCCACTTAATTGACATAAAAGCACTTCTGTATCATTAGGTGAAGAATACTTAATGATGCATCATTCATTTAGTAGAAGTAATAGTTTTAAGCACTCCCTAGTTATTTGTTCTGGTGTTTCTTTCATTCCATTTAATACCCAGTCTCTAGTAATATTACTGATGCCTCCTGCAACAAAAAGCTTTTTATATTTAGAAACAAGAGACACATTTGGGATGAATGAATTAATTAAAGGTTCACTTTGTTTGATTACTTCTCTAAATAAACTTTCAACAATTTCGTGATTGAAGGCAGTACGCAATCTAGCATCTTCATAGATGAGTTGATTTCTCATTTGCAAAATATAGACAAAATTAGGAGAAGGTTGATTTGAAATCATGTGTTTAAAACGTTTCATCGTTTCTTGTATGTAATAAATAATAATGTCTTCTTTATCTTTAAAATATCGATATAAAGTCATTCTTGATACTTGTGCCTCTAAAGCAATGCTAGACATGTTGATGGAATGATAATCACTTTTAGAAAGCAAATTGAAAAAACCATCTAAAATCATTTGTACCGACTCATCAATTTGTTTTTGTCTCATTGTTACACCTTCTCATTTATTGTATAAGTTATGTTATAAACGATCAAAAGCCTTGCAAATAGCTATAACTATACTATACAATAATTTCGTAAATGTTACAAGTGTAACTTTAATAAAGGAGTGATTATATGTTCAAACTTGCAAAAGCTAGTATCAATTATTTTAAAATCACCATATTTGTATCCATAATTATTATGGGCTTAGGAATTTATGCATTTATATTAATTCCAAAACAAGACATGCCGGATATTGTTCCCCCTGTTTCAAGTATTCAAATACTTGCACCAGGCTACTCTATCAACGACGTTTTAGAGTATGTCACACAACCGGTAGAAGATGCAATTCTTACAGTAGATGGTGTCGATTATGTGGATACTATCACGCTTGATAATGTTGCTATTTTTAATGTAATTTTAGACATTGATGAAGTGAATACACAAGCCATATTTGATCAAGTCATGAGTGAAATTGATACTGTGTCTTTACCAACAGGTGTAATGGAACCTACAACAAGCAATATCATTATGAGCCCTCATGCTGTATTCAGTGTCTCTTCAGAGTCTTATACGTTAGAAGAACTAACTAAACTTGTAGATATATTTTCCAAAGAACTTGGTGATATTGAAAATGTATCTAAAATTGATGTGATTGGAGCAAGTGATGTACAAGTTTATGTGAATGTAGATTACCAAAAGCTCAATGATATCGGACTTACAATGAATGATTTAGTCAATATCATCAGATATGGTGGCTTAGAAATTCCTATTGGAACCATCGTTACTCAAGAGGGTGCAACAGGGATTAAAATCCCAGCAAATTATACAACAATAGAAGCTGTGAACAATATCATTATCGGTATGAATGGTAATATACCGATTTTTGTTCGTGATGTTGCAAATGTCGTCCTTCAAGAAAACCCCAGCCAGGCATTATATATAGAAAATGATGTGAAAACGATTTTCTTAGAACTCTATTTCGAATCAGGTATAGATTTTACTGTCTTAGGTGGCGATCTTATCGATGCTCAAGAATCATTCGAATTAGAATACAGTAATTTGACAATCGAACGTATGACATTCCAACCCGAAGTGGTAAGCGCATCTTTAAATCAAGTATATTCAAGTTTAATCATAGGTATTGTATTAGTAATTATCGTAATTTTTATTGGACTTGGCATTCGTAATGCAATAGGAGTGGCTTTTACTTTTCCACTTATTATCCTTGCAACGGTTGCTTCCATGTTTTTTTTGGATCAAGAATTACAAAAAGTAACGATTGCTGCATTAATTATTACCATAGGTATTATCGTTGATAACGCCATTGTGATTAGTGAATCTATTCAATTTCATCTTGATCAAGGGAAAGATAGACTTCAAGCATCTTTACTATCGGTAAAAGAAAATAGTATTCCTGTATTATCTTCATCACTTACAACCATTGCAGCCTTTATACCTTTTATGGTCATCGGTGGTGCAACAGGAAAAATGATACGTGCATTACCGATTACTGTATCTGTAGCGATAGGGATTAGCTATTTTGTTGCTATGCTTTTAGTGCCAGTTTTTGGAGCATACTTCTTTAAGAAGAAAATAAAAAAAGAAAAAAAGACACCACAATTCATTAAACAGTTTTTTGAAAAAACACTTCCATCCATTATCAAAAAACCACTTTTAGTATTAATTTCTTCTTTTGTCTTGTTACTGATTAGTTTAGGTTTTATGGTAACACGTTCCCCTCTTGTATTGTTTCCAGTTGAAGATGATAATATCATATATATTGACTATAAATACGATGACATTAATGATAAATCTGGTGCAAATCAATATGCTTTAAGCATTATTGAAGCATTAGATATATTTGATGAAATCTATTACACAGCTTATAGTGTTGGTGGAGATTTACCAGGATTTGGTGCAAAAACACAAATTAATAATGTACCAGGAGAAGGACGTATTTTCTTTAGACTAGATGTTGCATATCCCGAAGTAGAAAACTATGTAGAAGCATTTAATGAGACTTTAAAAAGTAATGTTGAAATTGTAAGCAATGGAGATTTTTTAGTGAAACAATTATCCATGAACTTTGGTGGAGACGCCGATGCAACTATTGCACTTTCATCATATGATTATGACACACTTCAATTAAATATCGATGAAATTGTAGTGGCACTCAATGATTTAGAAAGTGTTTCAGAAGTATCCGTTCAAGAACAGAAAATACAAGAAAATATATTGGTGAATATTAATAGAAACCAGTTATCCATATATGGACTGACGATGATTGAAGTGCAACAACAAATTTCAAATAATATTAACGGTGGTAGCTATTCAATTTACGAACATAATGATAGCTTAATTCAATTAAATATTGTTTCAACAACACCATCTTTAGAAGCTTTTGAAGCGATGAAAATAAAATCTTCAGTGACGGGTCAATTTATTCCATTAAGTAGTATAGCGACGTTTGAAGTCGTTGAAGGTATTCAAGTAATTCAACGCCACAATGGAGATTATCAAGTACTTGTTGATGTATATTTTAATGATGGTGTAAATGCGATTACAGAAACAATCAACGTCACTAGTACAGTAGAAAATGCCATGGATGAACAAATCAACTTAAGTTTAGGTGGGCAAGCGGAACTAAGAAATGAGACCTTTACAACTTTGGGTATTGCCTCTGTTGTTGCACTCATCGTCGTGTATTTCATTTTATTTGTTCAATTTAACTCTTTTAAATCACCATTGATTATTTTAATTACTGTTCCGTTATCGTTTATCGGATCTGGTTTATTGGTCGGGTTAACTGCAACACCAATTTCATTTACAATGATATTTGGAATTACAAGTTTGATTGGTATTGTAGTGAATATGGGTATTTTGTTAATCGATTATATTAATCGAGCTCGCTTAGAAGGGGCAAACGTTTTGGATGCATGTGTGTCAGCAGTCGAAAGAAGGATTCGACCTATATTGTTATCCAGTATAACAACCATTATGGGACTTATCCCACTTGCATTATATGGTGGGGCATTTTTTACACCCATGGCAGTTTCATTAATTGGTGGTTTGATTGCATCAACGATACTTACGATATTTGTAGTTCCTTCGGCATATTATCTTGTTGAAAATAAAAGTAAAAAACATATAAAATCATAAGTTACATATCGACAAAAAAATAATACTTACTGTTATTATAAAACAGTAGACATAAAGAGTATAACTCCTACTTTTTTCTTGTGATTATATTAAATAACTGTTATAACTTATTTATGTAGGAGTGCTGAAATTAGTGGTTGGATGCTAATTTGTATTAAATTGGCAGCCTAACACATTGCAGAAATGGGGAAACTTTCGGTTGCTCATTTTCCAATAAAGAAAAAGATGGCTTTATGAAGAGATAAATATACAAAAGTATATGTATAAACTTCGGGTCATCTTTTCGGCACCA
>JAFGTI010000087.1 GCA_016934175.1 Acholeplasmataceae bacterium
ATAACACTTGATGATGTGGTTGAAGCTTGGAGTGACATTGATGCTCCAGAAAACAAATATGATGCACCAAAACGTGTAGCTCCAGTTAATCTTGAAGCTTCACTAGAAATCGCAATGGACACTGAAGCTCCTGTAATTTCATTTATTTCACCAACAAACATCGTTGGTAAAGTATCTTCATTAAGAATTATCGAAGTTGCTTGGGGACAACCATTTAATCAAAATACATTCCCAAGATTTAGAGCTACTGATGACCGTAATGGTGATTTAACTGCATTCGTTTATGTACCTAAGGGAGATTACTCTGTTTTAGATACGAGAACAGAAGGCGATTATGTCATTATGTTACGTGTTGTTGATAAATGGGGCAACGTCACTGAAGAAATGTTTACCTTCAGAGTCGTTATGCCTACTGATTGAGGAGGCGCCACATGAAAAAATTACTAACGATATTATTTATATTATTTGGCATGACTGCTTTAGTGGCATGTAAAGATGATGAAACACCAATTGATGAAGATCCTACTAACAATGGTGAACTCATCGATTTTGGCGATACTTTTGTTGAAAAGACAAGCATTAAAGTCTGGATGGATGATGAAAATGGCGAATACATGGCAGAAGTCATTAAAGAGTTCAATAAGATTTATCCAGATATTTTTGTTGAATTTACTCACAGTGGTAGTGTTGACTCACGTGAAGCACTTAAAACATTTGGTCCTTCAGGTAATGGTGCTGATGTATTCCAATTTCCTCATGACCATTTAGCTCAAGCAGTTTTGGAAGATTTAGTTTACCCACTTCCTGCAGCAACTCAAACAGTTCTTGCTGCTCGTGCTAATACACTTGGATTAAGTATTGCTACATTAACTTATGATGAAACTAATGGATCATTTGATCCAGAAAGTTCAAATGCAGTTGAAAGATTATATGCAGTTCCGATGTCAGTTGAGTCTGTTGGATTATTTTATAACACAGATTTAGTAACAACTCCAGCAACTACATTCGAAAGTTTATTTACATTTGCAGATACTTGGAATGCTACAGTTTTGACCGATGGAAGCGGTAGAACTAATGCTGAGGCAGGTTATTATGCACTTGGAACATCTAGCCATTGGGCTGATTCTTACTTCATGCAACCTATTTATTCAGCATTTGGATTCTATCCATTTGGGGCAAATTTAAATGATCCTAATACAGTTGGTTTCCAAACAACTCCAATGATTAATGCATTAAACTGGATTGAAACATCACTTAAACCCCGTGTAACTGGAACTGGTAACCATAACTCAGTTACAGCAAATGCAAACTTTGAAACAGGTAAGATTCCTTATATTATTGCTGGACCATGGAATCATGAAGCTTACAAAGAAGCTGGATTAAATTATGCTGTAGCACCAATTCCATCAATTAATGGCAACGAAACTAAGACTTTTGCTGGTGCAATGATGGCTGCTGTTTACAAGTACTCAGAAAATGTTTCTGATGCGATTAAATTCGTTGAATTCTTGAATTCTGATATTGCTATGCAACTTCAATACGAATATAAAGGTAAATTACCAGCACTTAATGCTGATTTACTTGCAAATATTGAAGGTGTTAATGAAGATGTCAATTTAATGTCTATGGCTGCTCAACTTGCTTACGCTATACCAATGCCTACAATTCCTCAAGTTACTTATTATTGGGGACCAGGTGAAACAATGTTAATCGATGTTTGGAATAATAATGTTGATCCTGCAATTGCTGCTGCAACTGCTGAAGCATCATATCTTGCTCGTGTTGATTTAGCGGGTTAATCAATAAATTTTTACTAAATTTTAAATTAAGTGAAGGCGACATATCATATGTCGCCCTCATTTGATTTTTATCACGGAGGACAAGATGAAATTATTTAGTTATCTCAAGGCTATAGCTTCTGGATTAATTTGGGGGCTCGGACAGCTTCTTAATGGACAGTTTTTAAAAGCCTTATTCTTTTTTGTTTTTTTCGTTACTTTGTTGGGTATCGAGTTTGGAACAAGCCATTATTTTGAGGATACCGATGCTTATGATAAACTCATTGGTAACGATTTTGGTGATGAATGGTATAAAGAAGGTTTTGTTCCTGAGTATTTGTATAATGGTGTACCGTATCAACCTTTTGAGGATTATTTGGTAGAAATAGGTGGTGTTGAATTTATCACTGAAGATTCATTCATCCAATTTCTTGCAAAAGATTTGAAAGATAATAATCCAAATACATATACGAATTTAACGACTAGAGAACAATTTTTAGCAGATGATTTTGATGCTACAGATAAGGTTCTACTGAGAGTTAAACAAACCCTTTATCAAGATGAAAACGGCATTTTTTATGCTGAAAGAACGATAAAGCAACTTGACGGAAGTAGCACAAAAGAATACGTAGAAACTACAATGTTAACTGGTGAATTAAATGAGAGTAACATTTTGTACGATGTTACAGATCTTACTTTATTTGTGAAAACAGGTGAAATTTTTCGTGCGGCTGATGTATATTACGCCAAAGTTATTGATGATGGAACCACAGACTACATCAATTTATTAACTTTTGAATTGTTTAATCCAGGTAATTTAAGTGAAGTTGTAGTAAATGGACCACTTTATAATGTTGATGGAACAATTTATGAATATTTTGAGCCGGGTTTAATTTATAATTCTGTAAGATTACAATACGTAGAAACACCTATATTTGAAACTTTTAGACAAGCTATGCTCTACACTTATTCTTATGATTGGAACCAGTACACAGGTAATGATTATACACGTCTAATGATTAAACTTTATCTTGAATTGAATCCTGAAATTCGTGATCAATTTAAATCTGATTATAACAACTTTTTCTATGATAAAGCTGGTTTATTTGTGAGAGGTTATTGGGCTGTAGGGACATTAGGTATAGCTAAAAAAGTTAGTTTTACTGGACATATGGCTTTAATGGATACAATGGTTGGTAACTCTTCAACGACTTATGATCTTGGAGTCTCTGTAAACATACTTGACCCTGTTCCTATTCAAGGACATGTTTCATTGTTACTTTTACTTGAAGGGTTAATTGGAGTAATTGGCTCTATGATTTTATTCGTGTTCATGTTTTGGAGTATACGTGATGCCTATAAGATTAGTGAATTAAAACGTAAAAAAGAAAAAGTAGTTAATGATGTTCAATATTTTAAAAATGTATATGAAAGCAGTTTTGAATATATAATTTTATCCCCAGCAATGATTGTTTTAGCGTTTATTTCTATTATGCCAATTGCTTTTGGATTTATTATTGCATTTACAAATATTGCAGGGAATGAATCTCAATTGGACACATTTGATTGGGTAGGATTGCAAAATTTCTTCTCACTATTTAACTTTACATCAGGTTTAGGATCATCATTTGGTGAAGCTTTTTGGAGAGTATTAGGGTGGACCATTATATGGGCGATTTTCTCTACATTTACCGTCTTTTTTGGTGGTTTTTTCCAAGCACTTATTTTAAATAGTGAACGGGTTGTTTTCAGAAAATTATGGAGAACAATTTTGATTCTCCCATGGGCGATTCCTGCACTTTTATCTCAAATGGTATTTTCTGTTATGTTCAATGAAATTGGCTTTATTAACACGTTCTTACAGGATATAGGCATTTATAACATATTGCATAATTTGGGATTACTGGGTGTTAATTTTGATACTTTAACTGGTTTTAGTAAACTCCTATATTTAGGTCAAGATAATATTCAATGGTTTACAAATCCATTTAATCCAACCTTTGTACGAACAACATTAATCGTCGTTAATATTTGGCTTGGATTCCCATATTTTATGGCATTAATGACAGGGGTTATGACAGCAATTGATGCTACTTTATATGAAGCTGCAGATATTGATGGTGCTAATCGATTTCAAAAGATATCACTCATCACAATGCCTTTGGTTTTATATTCTACTGCACCTATTTTAATTATGACGTTCTCGGGGAATTTTAATAATTTCGGGGTCATATACTTTATCACTGGAGGTGGTCCGAACGCAAATCATGCGAGTAGGGGATTTGCCGGTGATACGGATATTTTAATATCATGGATGTACAAGTTGACTGTTGATTATCAGACATATAATATGGCATCAGTCTTCTCAGTACTAATCTTCTTGTTCGTGGGTTCACTTACAGCTTGGAACCTATCAAGAACAAGAGCATTTACGGAGGACTAAGACTATGATAATCTATTATTTTGTTATTTACTTTGTTATATTAGCCTTGTTGGTTCATATGGGGACTGTTCATGACTATGCATTGAAAAAAGGATACGAAGGATTTAAAGTAACTCTGATTGGCTTTATTCCAATTTACGGGTATCTATATTATAAGAAAAAAGAGGCTCTTCGACTTATTGAGAAGGGTGAGTTAGAACATCTATTTAGTTTTCAAATATTATCAAAAAGAATATTGCTTTATGCTGGACTATTGTTGTTAGCAATTATCATCTTAGTTCCTGTGTCTACAGTATTAGTTATTTCCATTAATAACCACTTACTCCAGACTTTGATTTCAGTATATATTGTGATCATATTATTCCTAATCCATCAAAGTACAGTTGTAGATTATGCTGGTAAGAAGGGTTATGTTGGAACGAAGGTCGGACTTATTGGTTTGATACCAATCTTTGGATTTTATTATTATAAGAAGAAGCCAAAACTTAGAAATGTATCACCTCAAGCAATCAAAGAAGTATTTAAATTTTCTAATATGTTTTCTAGAATCTTTGTTTACGCAGAAATAACATTGGTTGCTGTTGTAGTCATCGTTCCAGTGGTTTATATCTTTGGTATGGCATTTTCTAATATTAGAACAGCTATTCCAAATCAA
>JAFGTI010000088.1 GCA_016934175.1 Acholeplasmataceae bacterium
GATGTTGCTATCTATAATTTAGGTTATCTTCCCAAGGGTAATAAAGATATTAAAACCGAGAAAACTTCGACCATCAATTCTTTAAAATCACTTATTTCAATTTTGAATACTTCAGGCTTGATTGTAATCGTCATTTATCCTCATAATACCGAGGAAATTATCGCAGTTGAAGACTTTGTTTCCAAACTTCCAAATTCATACGATTCCATGAAGTATCAAGTATTGAATAAACAAAACTGTCCTTTCATCATCAGCATAGAAAAAAGATAGTGAATTTTCACTATCTTTATTGTTTATCCATAAAGGTATGATAATTTTCAATCTTCATAATTTTAGAATAAATATTGAAAGGGAAATAAGTGAGCTTTTGATTAAAAACAATCACTTTACTATCTCTAACTCTTCTTAATTCTTCTAAATTCTGATATGTTTCAATGATATATTTATTATCATCTGCTTCTAAATCAATTGTTTGATATACCTCATCAATAATCTTGAGTAAATTACGTTTTTCTTCATGAGATAATTGTTTTATGACAACATTAGTGTAAGACTCTAATTTTGAGTGTTCATGGAATTTGAATAATAGATTCACTAGTTTTCTTAATTCAATCTCAAATTTTGAGTTGATTCGGAAAACTTTTTTATATTCTGTTTGTAAATCTCTGACGATGAAGAAAGATGCAACTGCGATAATCACCAATAATACTCCAATAAAAATGGCAATATCAAGGAAGATACTCATGAATGAAAGAATCATTTATTTCACATCCTTTGGCAAATACTTCTTCAGTGTTTCTACCATATCTAATTTTTCCCAAGGTAATTCAATATCATCACGACCGAAATGTCCATAAGCAGCTATTTGTTTATAGATTGGTCTTCGCAAGTCCAATTTTTCAATTATCGCTTTTGGTCTTAAATCGAAGTGTTTATTAACAATATCAAGGATTTCTTTTTCAGTAATTTTATTTGTTTCGAAAGTATCAATTCCCACACTTAAAGGTTTAGCTTCGCCAATTGCATATGAAACTTGAAGTTCAGCTTCATCTGCTAAACCGCTCGCTACAATGTTTTTAGCGATATATCGAGCCATATATGCCGCAGAACGGTCAACTTTAGATGGATCTTTACCAGAAAAAGCTCCACCACCATGATGAGCTCTTCCACCATAAGTGTCGACGATGATCTTTCTGCCAGTCAATCCTGAATCGCCTGATGGGCCGCCAACTACAAATCTTCCTGTTGGATTGATGTGAATGACAGTGTCAGCTGTTATAAATTTTCCTGGTATTATTGGCTTAATCACATACTCAATCAAATCTTTTCTAATCTGAGCTTGAGTAATTTCTGGAGCGTGTTGTGATGATATCAAAATATGGGTAAAGTACTCACATTCGCCCGAATCATTAAACATAGCAGTTATTTGCGTTTTTCCGTCAGGTCTTAAATAACTTAAAACACCGTCTTTTCTTACTTTAGACAGTTGATATGCTAATTTAGAAGCATAGTAATGAGTTATCGGCATCAATGTATCAGTTTGATTGATCGCATAACCAAACATCATACCTTGGTCCCCAGCACCTTGTTCTTTATCTTTTGATTCATCTACACCAATAGCAATATCTTGAGATTGTTCGTTAATACAAACCAACACAGCCAAGTTTTCAGCGTCAAAACCGTATTTACCACGGTCATAACCAATACCAGCTACAGTATCTCTAATGATTTTTTGCATATCAACATAAGTTTTTGTGGTTATTTCTCCAGCTACCAAAACTAAACCGGTAGAGACAACTGTTTCTACCGCAACTCTGGCATCTTTATCTTCTGAAAGTATTGCATCTAATATCGCATCTGAAATTTGGTCGCAGATTTTATCCGGATGGCCTTCAGTCACCGACTCAGATGTAAAATATTTATACATAAAAAAGTCTCCTATTCCTTAAGTAAAATGATAATATATTGATTCAAAATCATCCGCATATTTTACAAATCTATCAACTATTTGCGGATCAAAATATGGATAAAATTCAAGGCGAATCAAATCAATCGCTCTTTGATGTTTTAATTCGTGTTTATAATTTCTGGTTTGTCTTAATATTTCATAAATATGACTTAATAAAATAACTTGCGATTCACGGTTGTTTTGAATCCCGTTCATCTCTTTTATAAAGTCTTGTGTAACTGTTTTTTCAAAATGAGCTCTAACAATATCTTCGGCTTTTTTGTCTAACTGAAGACGTTTAATAATGACAGAACCAATAATTGTCTTTTCTCTGATACGGTGATAATCACTCTCTTCTAAATGATCTTTTCCTTCAAAATCATCGGTATTCAATATCTCTCTTTTATTGATATGAATCAAAGAATAATCATATATTTCCTGACAAAGTTTCGAAGAGTAACCTAAGAAATTTCCTAATTTCGCAGCCATTTCTGCAATGCGCTTAGCTGCTTGAGCAAAGTTCTGTTCAATTTTATCTTCGCCTCTTTGTTTGTATACAGTAATTACATCAAATACGTCAGATACTACTGCTTTAAAATC
>JAFGTI010000089.1 GCA_016934175.1 Acholeplasmataceae bacterium
CTGTTCCCAAGTAATCGCAAAAAAAGAACCTTGCTAGGTTCTTCATTTTGAATATATTTGAGTAATACTACTCATCCTCTTCGGGTATTTTAATTTCAAATCCACCATCAAAGATGAATTTCCTTAAAAACTCATCGACTTTCATATGTATTTTTGGAATAGTTAGCTTTGTCTTTTCTTTCCATTCAAAATACTTTCTAGCTAAAGAAACGTTGACAGATTGCTTTAGTTCATCAAATCTTCCAAATTCATTGATGGTCTCATATGTTATTTTCATTGACATAAATTGTCGAAGTCGTCTTTCATCCAATCCGAAAATGTATGCGCACTTAGAAATTTGATCATTCTTGGCTTTGACTTGATACTCGGTAATATAATCACGCAATGTTTTCCCAACAACGATCACAGCATCTCCTCTTTCAATATCCCTTAAGAATATAGATGCATATTTTTGCTCCTCTTGTGTAAGTGATGCAAATGTACTATGAAGTTCATTAAGTGTCTTCTCTTTATCTTCTGAACTACCACTATCAAGAGCTTTCAGATACTTATCGAACTTTGAATTCATATAATTTGTGTCAATTAAACCTGTATTGATTTCTGTCAAATAGCCATCAATCTCATATGGAACATCCTCTGATTTTTCTTTTCCATCAGATGGCAATTCTTTGTATCTAAGTGCTAAATTCAAGTAATCATTCTCTACAAAGTAAATTTCTAAATCTTCTTTTAGGATTAAAGGACTTTCTTCTACATCTTCCCATTTGAATCCTTGTATCTTAGCAGCTTCTAAGGATTCATTAAATTGTCTAAATAACTTTGAAAATTTAGCTTTTGTCGATGGCTCTTCTGGGAGTTTTGCAAAGTTTGGAGTTCCTTCGACAATAAAGAGTTCTTCAATCTCTTTGTAAATGACATTCAATTTATCGAGATTATCTTTGAGTTTTGGAACGAATAATCCCAGTGGTTTATCACCAGAATATAGTTTAATCGCAATCTCGATATTTTTTTCCATTGTATGAGGTTTACGATAGTATTTGATTGTTCCAAAAGGTTTATCTGGTCCAAACAAGCGATTCGTTCTAGAGAATGCTTGAATAACGTGTTCATATTTCAAGACTTTATCAACATATAGTGTGTTAATCCATTTTGAGTCGAAACCTGTGAGCATTTGATCAACAACAATCAAAATATCTATTTGTCTTTCTGGAGTCTTTTCAATGTTGATATATGGTTCTTTATGAGCAAGCCTTGACGCGACATTCTTTTTATACATATCCCAATTCCCTAAAGTATAGGACATGCCATACCTTGCATTATAATCCTCTAGTAGTTCTACAAGCCCTACTTCTTTAAATGCGGTATCTCCATTATTATCAATGCTAGGATCAAACAATCCTACCACTTTTAAAGACCTATTATGCGATTTAAACAAACGATAATAATCAATCGCTTCTTTAATACTTGATGTAGCTAATAGCGCATGAAACTTCGAATTGCGGCTTAATGTGAGCCAATTAGAAATAATGTCTTCTACAACCATTTCGTGATGTTTTGGGTTATCATATTGTGAAATTGGCATGTAATCCTCAATACCTTTTGAATATTTGCCAAAATCATCATAAAAACCGGCCATGGGTACATTATTGATAAACTCATAGTACTTTGTGCTTTTTGCTGGATCTGATATTGCTTCAGCTTCATCTTTTGCTTTTGATTGCTCTAAAGCCACAATCTTCCTTAAATCCAGGTCTTTGTAAGTCGTCACTTTGTATGGGTCGAAACCAAGAACATTTTTATCTCTTATGCCATCAGCAATACTATATCTGTGCAATTCATTTCCAAATACGTCAGCTGTAGTTGATTCGTTTCTTTCGTTTTCTTTATGAATTGGAGTACCTGTGAATCCAAAAAATATCGCTTGAGGGAATGTTTTCTTAATTTGATATAACATAGAACCAAAAGTAGAACGGTGTGCTTCATCGACGATGAAAACTGTTCTTTTTGACTTCATCAATTCAATATCCTTTTCCTTAAGTCCATCTTCTTCTTCACCAATTCGACTCATTTTTTGAATGGAAGTCACTATAAGTGTATTGGAAGGATCACTGCTCTTAAGTTTTGTTACTAAGACATTTGTATTCTCAGTAGCTTGTACTTCTTCATTCTCTGTAGCGAAATTTTTATACTCACTAAGTGATTGTGTCCCAAGTTCTATGCGATCAACCAAGAAGATGACTTTATCAGCATCCTTCGAGGTAGAAATTAATTGAGCAGATTTAAAGCTGGTCATGGTTTTACCAGAACCTGTCGTATGCCAAATATAACCACCTAGATTGTTTCTCGCTGACCAATCGGTCTTGGATACTTTATCAGAAATTGCATAAGCTGCATAATACTGATAACTTCTCATGACTTTTAACAAACCATCTGTATTATCAGCAACAGTATAAAAACCGATTAATTGATGTGCCATCGGTATGGATAGTAATTTGGCAGTAACTTCCTTCCAATCATTGATAGGTTCATTGTTGAAATCAGCCCAATGAAAATAGAAATTTGGATTAAATTTATTATCTTCTCCAGGATTTGAGAAATATAGTGATTCTTCCGGTGTCATCGCAACAAAAATCTGAACAAGTGAAAATAGTCCTCTAAACACACCTTCACGGGAGTATTTTTCGATTTGGTTGGCAGCTTGAGAAACAGGAATTCCTGATTTTTTAAGTTCAATATGAATGACCGGCATCCCGTTAATTAGTAGTAACAAGTCACCTCTTCTGTCATTTAATATGCCTGGAGTCTTGAATTTAGGCTGACTTACAATCTGATACTTGCTTGATCCTGCTGCTATTTCCATTCGGTCATAGATTTTCAGACTGATTTCTTTACCAAAGTGGAGTTTATCATTAGGATTATCTCTCTTCACAGAGACTGTTTTACCATTAATAAAGCCATTTAATTTTAGTGGAGTTCTTAACGATTTGATTTGTTCAAGAATTTGCTGCATCTCAGAATCAGTCAGTGGTTGATTGTTCAGGCGATCAATTTCTCTGTTGTTGATAAAGAGAATATTTGCCCAATTTTTGAGTAGATCTTCTTCTGTTGGATTTTTAATTATTTCTTTTTCCCATCCATATTGAGATAAAACAGATATGAGTTCTTTTTCGAACACTAATTCATTATCAAATGCCATATTTGTTCCATCCTTTCTACACAAACATCTTCTGAAGTAGTGCTTTTTTGATATTTATGAGTTTTTCATACTTACGCTGATGAAGGGTTATAAGGTTGTCAATTTTTTCAAAGTGTGAACCAATTAATCTTTGTTCTTTTATTCCTGGAACCATAA
>JAFGTI010000090.1 GCA_016934175.1 Acholeplasmataceae bacterium
AAAATAAGTTAATACTTCATCCATAATCACTTCTGCATCCGTAGGAAGCGTGTGTGGGAAATCCTTGATTACTTTATACTGATGATCTACGTTATATTTCGTTAATAATTCATCAAAATGATTTGCAATTGGAAAACAGGATTGATCTGCTGTTCCACAAACAATAAATATTTTAACATCCCGTTCTTTTAATACTTTGATTTGTTCTTCTAGATTTCCTAGTTGAGGAATCCATGGACTAAAGAAAACAGCTTTTTTTGCTGATAACTCATTTTCCAATAACCCCTTAAGAATGACTTGTGCTCCTGAACTGAAAGAGGACAAAATAATATTTTCTTCATGAATATCATACGATGCAATAACCTCTTGGTAATGTTCTTTAGCTACTTTTAAACCAAAATCAGCATTGTTCCATGCGTAATTTTGAAAAGCTTGAAACTCTCTAGATTGAGGTAAGGCAATAATGTGGTTTTTAACACTTGTTGGATTGAAATACTTTTTGACTCGTTCTACATACTGAGAATTCCCATGAAGCATAAAGAATAAATTCTTTGTCCCATTTTCGGGTGCATCGATATCAATTTTTTTTACTCCAGCATATTTATGATCAATTGCTTTTTGTTTACAGATTTTATGAAGTTTTTTGAACTCTGGCAAGTCTCTTATGGTATCCAAATCAGTATCATTATCTAAAACTTCAATGTTATACCACATATCATAAGTAATGATTGCTTCATTTAAATAAAATAAGGCTTCATCAGTTCGATTCAATTTACTTGTTAATGAAAATATATAGTTATAAAGCATTGAATCTTTTGCAATATATTTCTTATTATCCATTAAAATTTGATATGCTTCTTCATATTTTTCTTGTTGGTAAGCAGCATATGATAGTATTAATAGTTCTCGTGTATCCATCTATTCTCCTTACATGTATCTTTATTTTAAATAAAAATTTATACTGAGATGTTTAAACACTCTAGATTGCACACTTTTCATAAACACATTCTGGGTTATTGCATTGAATACATCCTTGTTTTTTAACGAGTACATCACCACATAAAGGGCATAATTCCTTTTCAATCTTTTCGGGAATGTGACCACTACTACTGATTGTAATATGTGTCACATATTCTTTGATATCATTTGTCTTCTTATTAATCCATTTTTCTTCCACATGTACATGCGGAGGTGTTGCTGGATTAAGATCTTCAGTATTTTCATTAATACCTGCTAATATTCCGATTTTAGCACAACGATCTCTAAATACTGTAGCACCCTTTAATCCTTTAGCCCATGCTGTTTGATAAATATTCATCACATCTTCAACAGTAGCACTATTGTTCAAGTTGAATGTTGAACTAATTGCAGTATCTACATATTTTTGAATGGTTGCTTGAACATTTGCGCGATCAATAAAATCAAGATTTTGTGATGTAATCAGTGCCCATGCTGGTAATTTTTCTGGCTCAACATTCATAGCTTTAGCTAATGCGAGTGGGGTCTTTTCCCATACAGTAATTGTTTTTTCTTCTTCAAACATCGATACAATACGTCTTGTATAATTAATTTGGAAGAAAGGTTCAACTCCTCCACTTACACCATAGATATTTGAAATTGATCCAGTCGGTGCAATTGATAATAACCTACTATTTCTCATGCCATATTGTTTAACAAGTTTGTCTGTATCTTCATCAATGGTATCTTTATAAAATTTAGATTTTGAGATCTTGTCATAATCATATCTAGGGAATACACCAAGCTCTTTTGCACGAAGTGCAGTTTTCTTAGTTGCTGTGTTAATCATTCTTCGCATTAATTTATCTAAGAATTCTAAGAACTCAGGACTACCATAAGGTAATCTCATACTTAATGCTAAATCAGCTAACCCCATGACCCCTAGTCCAATTTCTCTAAATTTCTTGACATGTTCTCTTTGTTCAGGAAGTGCATGGCGATCACCAAGTAAGGTAAGCAAATCGTCTAATGCAGCAATCATTTCTGAGACAACAAAATCAAATCTATCCCAGTCATAAAAAGAGTTTTCTTTAAAGGCATCTCTAACAAAAGCATTTAAATTAATACTTCCAAGGTTACATGAACCATGTGCCATTAAAGGTTGCTCACCACAAGGATTTGTTGCAGTAAAGCGAACATCTGGATACTCACTCATAAAATGATAATCATTCATATGGTCGATGAAGACTACACCAGGGTCACCCATCGTATGTGCTGAATATCCAATTAATTTCAACAAATCTCTAGCTTTAATTTTCTTTTCTATCAATTCATAAGGCGTTTCAAAACGCATCATCCAATCTGTATCATTCTTAACCGCAAGCATGAAATCATCTTTAAGTGCAATACTAATATTAGCACCATTAACTTTATTTAAATCTAATTTGGTCGTAATAAAATCTATAATATCAGGATGATCAATATTAAGAACAAGCATTAGCGCACCACGTCTATTATCTTGTTGTGTACTTAATGTTGTATGAGAATATTTTTCAGCAAATACCATTACACCAGGAGTTGTATTACTTGTATTGTTAACTTTGGCACCTTTAGGTCTAATATTGGACAAATTCATGCCCTGTCCGCCACCGTAACTATAAGTACGGGCAATTTGATAATCCGCACGGTAAATACTCTCTAAGCTGTCTTGAGGGTCTTCTGTGACATAACAATTACTTCCTGTGATATTACCTTCTCTACCGATAGCATAAAGGTTTCTTCCTCCAAAAATAGCTTCTTTGCGTCTAAAGATTTTTTCAAGTGATGAATTACCAAAGGCTACCCTTTTAATAAAATCTTTTTTTGTTTCTCCGGGGATTAAATACTTGCTTAAAATAAGATCTTGTCGTTCATCATTATCAGACCATGGATTTTCTCTTTCAACTTTTTGTTTTTCACGATATTTAATATATGCTTTTGCAGCTTCAAACTGCTTTTTCATCATCAAATAGAGTTCAACATCATCTTGAATCATTTCAATGTTGACTTCTTGATCTTTCGCATAAGCTTTTGTTATTTCTCGTGCCTGCTTTAGACAATCTTCTTCTGAAAAATCAGATCCTACACTTAGATAAGCTTTAAGCATAGCATTCGCAATCTTTTTAATATCAAACGCTTCTTTTGTTCCATTCCTTTTAAGTACAAACATTTTATCCACCTCTTAATTTTTTTTAATCCTTGGAGCTATATGTGTAATGCGAAATGATGAATGTGCATAAACATCCCTCAAATAAAAATCATCCAAATTCCTTCATCATTATTTCTTAATAAAAACCAAAAGTTTTTTAAATAATATTGCAATGGTTTAGTGTTTATTATAACGGTTGTTTTGTGTGTTTGCAACAATTTTGGATAAACTTTTTTTATCACTTTTTCTGTCTTTAGTGGGCAATGGCTTTATAATGCATTTACATGGTAAATTATATTTTTAAAATTAAAAAGAGACACTGAGGTCTCATAAATGATGAAAAGATTAAAACACTGTATCTGTCTATTTAAACCACAATAATATCAAGTTTTACATCTATTGATATATAGAGTAAAAGCCATCAATTCTTGATGGCTTATCTATGATTGTTCATCTCTTTCTTATTAACATACATCCTTTGATCCGCAATAACCAAAAGCTTTTCCAAATCAACACTATCTTCCATGAAAGTAGAGATACCACATCCAAAAGTAAGATGAATACTTTTTGAATTGAGGGGGAAAGGTTGCTTTTGAAAGCGACTTCTTAGTTCTTTGATGCGCTGTTCAGCACATTTCTTGTCGCATTCCTTATATACAATGATAAATTCATCTCCTCCCATTCTTGAAAACATGTCATCTAGGCTAAGATTTTTTTTAATCATATTACTAAAATATATAATATATGCATCACCTACATCATGCCCGTAATGGTCATTAACTGATTTGAGTTCGTTGATATCTAAATTACATATAGAAAACACGGTATGTTCCTTGCTAGATGTTTCATAAATTTCTTTTAATAAAGATGTGTGATAAGTTCTTGTATAAGCCCCCGTTAATGCGTCATATCTCGATAATTTGTAAATATCATCAACTAATGCTTGATTTCTTACTACAACTTCAAGCTGTTGAGCCAGATGTTTTATAAATATTTTATCTTTTTCTTGAAAAGCCTGTTCGTCTTCTACATTATCAAGGTTTATAAATCCATAAATCTCATCTTTAAATACGATTGCACAGGTAAGTACGGATTTAGCAATTAGAGCATCTCCCTCATCAAGTTCCTTGTTTTGTTGTTCATCTAAATTTGATTTATTAAATGTTCTAATATCTCGTATGACTTGTGGCTCGTAAATATTACCTAATTTGAATTGGTACATATCTTCGAATTTTAAATTTACTCTTTTTAAAATGTTTAAATCATAACCAACTGCAGCTTTAAAAACCATTCTATCTTTTTCTTTAATTAGAATGCTTCCTGTTTGTGCTTGCGGGATTATTGAAACTGCTTTATCAAGAATCGATTGGAGAATTGTATCTAAATCATTATCCTTAAGCATTTCTGCAGTTATATCATGCATAACTTCTATAATCTTATAGTTTTGATTAAGCTGTTCATACTCGTCATATAACTTTTCCATTTCAACTTTTCTTATATCATCATAACGTCTAATTATGTATAACAACATAAACATAATAGCTGGAATAAGTAAATACGAATTAGCAAAGGGTGTTGAGATATTTCCAGTAGAAATTGTAATTAAAATATTATAAACTACATAGCTTATAAAAATAATAGTTCCATTGATAAACTCATTTTTAAATCGTAAAAAGGCTCCTAGAGAATACATAATCGGAATAGATAATAATAGAAAGACATCATATATCTTGAAATGTAGGACTTCTTGGTGCCCACCTTCAACAAAAAGCAAAACCAAAAAGGCTCCCAAACACAATAGAGCAACAATTCTAGTTACATAATTTGATATTGCCATAAAGCGTATGACATAGTTTTTATCTTTCATCGAATGATGCTCCTTATCTTGAGCATTTGCTTCAATAAGTAATTGAAATTTTCAAATTTTTGAATTTGCATGTAATAATATCGAAGATATTGTATCACTTTTTTGCAAAACTATCAATGCTTGTTATACGATAAAACTAAATTAATTTATTAAGAATTTCTTAAGTTGCTTCATTCGCGATATAATTAATATGTTCCTATATTAAAAAAGTAGGTAAATATGAAAACTTACAAAATTGGAGTGGGCAATCTAGTATCATTTCTATATGCTAGTGGTGACTTAAGTAGTGAAACTTTTCAAAACGTATCACTATTAGAAGGAACAAGAGCTCATCAACATTTACAAAACCAATATCTCTCATCTGATCAGGCTGAAGTTCCAATTCAACTTTCATATGAGACAAACTCCTTTCATATACTTCTTTTAGGAAGAATTGATGGTATTTTAGTGCGTGATGGATATACTATCTTAGAGGAAATCAAATCAACGAGATATCCTATTTATAGCCCAGAATTCAAATTAAATTATGAACATTTAGCACAACTTAAAATGTATGCATATATGTATATGAAGGTTCATTCGATTTCAGAAATAGAAGGAAGAGTCACGTATTTACAAATTGGTGATCATCAAGTTAGATATTTTGAGTATCTTTTCCATCTCGATGAGCTTGAGAATTATTTTTTGGATTCAATCGAATCTTACCTTTTGTGGTTAGAAATTTTAGGTGCACATGAGCAACTAAAGATGGAATCACTAAGTACTTTAGTTTTTCCATTTGACATGTATAGAAGAGGCCAAAGAGAAATGATGAGTGCTGTTTATCAAACAATGATAGATAACGACATACTCTATGCAATTGCTCCAACTGGAATAGGTAAGACGATGGCTACACTTTTTTCAAGTTTAAAATCTTTACGTGATGATACTCAAAAAATATTTTACTTAACAGCAAAAACAGCAGGTCGTAAAATAGCCTTAGATACTTTGGATATGCTTCACGAAGGAACTTTGGAGACGAAATCAATTGAAATCACAGCAAAGGACTCTATCTGTTTTTTAGAAAAAAGAGAATGTGACCCTAAAATTTGTCCATATGCCAAAGGTTTCTTTGATCGACTGCAAGAAGCTACAAAAGATATCTTTCAAAATGAAAAATTAATGTCTCGTTCTGTGATAGAAAGATATGCAAGAAAACATATAGTTTGTCCTTTCGAATTTAGTTTATACGTTTCTTACTATGCTGATGTCATTATTTGTGATTATAATTATGTTTTCGATCCAATCACCCATTTAATTCGATATTTCGATGAAGACAATTATAAACCTTTAGTTCTCATCGATGAATCACATAACTTAATCAATCGTTCTAGAGAAATGTTTTCATCCACTCTTATCATGTCTGATTTTATCAAATTAAGACGAGCAGGATCAAAGTTAAAACCTACAATTAGAACTGGAATCAAACATGTTTTAGATCAATTCGAGAACTATAACTCACGTTTTATTGATCAATTGTTTATATCTGATAAATCGCTCAACAATGACTTTTTAGAGTCAATTCGATATCTTATGAAAAAGATAGAAAACGCAATTAAAGAAAATCCTTATTATCCTAAGAAAACCGAGGTGCTTGAAGGTTATTTCTCAATGCTTCGTTTCATAAAAATCAATGAGTACTATAATGAATCTTACTTAACAAATGCTGAAAAAATTGACAATGATATCTCCATCAAAATTCAATGTTTGGACGCATCCAAATTTATATTGGATATTGTTAAGAATAAAACTTATGGCACAGTTTTCTTTAGTGCAACACTTTATCCTATTAAATACTATCAGGAATTACTTACACAAAATCAGGGAGAGACTTTGAAAATTCAATCCCCCTTTGATAAAAATAGACTTAAAATTATTGTTATGGACCAAATTTCTACAAGATATGTCGATCGTTTTTCTTCGATTGATAATGTTGTAGATATTATCGTATCAACAATCAATTCAAAAAAAGGAAATTACATTGTCTTCTTCCCGTCTTATCAATATCTTAACCAGATACTCGATCAATTACCAAATTCACTGGATGCAGATATTTTAATACAAAAGAAGGACATGGATCTTAAATTAAGAGATCTTATGATTGAACGATTTAAAACCATCAATGATTGTTCTCAATTAGCATTCTTCGTCATGGGCGGTATGTTTGCAGAAGGAATTGATTATATCGGAGACATGTTAAATGGTGTGATTATTGTAGGTGTAGGTTTACCTATGATTAATGAAACCAATAATCAGTTGAGAGATTATTATCAATTAACTTTTAAAAAGGGTTTTGATTACGCTTATCTGTATCCTGGAATGAACAAAGTGATACAAGCAGTTGGTAGAGTTATTAGAACATCATCAGATTTTGGAATAGCTATCTTAATCGATGATAGGTTTAATTCTTATAGTTATCGTAAACTATTTCCTCCTGAATGGAAAAACTATGAAGTCATTCGATCAAAACAAAAGTTAGAACAATCGCTAGGGATATTCTGGAATAAAATGAGTAATCAATGAAAAAGTATTCAGCTCTTTTGCTAAATACTTTTTTATATAAATTTTAATATACTGTTTTAGTATGACTGTTACACTGCTGTATTGATTGCATTTCGATAAACGTAAAATTTAGTAAATAAGAATTCAGTAATCAAATTAGTTACCATGGTCAAAAATAACACAAGATAAGCATTCCAATTGATATTCGTTAGTGCATCTCCCCACCAAGTTGATAAAGGAGTAAATATTGCATAATAAAAAGCCACTTTCATCATTGCTATTGGAATATTATTTGCCGATTTAAAAGTGAATTTTCTATTTAATGTATAATTCCAAAGCACTGATAGCGTCAAGGCAATCAAATAGCTTGGCCAATAAATAAAATTCGCAATCTCATACAGCAAAGTAAATGAAATGGCTTGAATAACCCCAGCAGATATAGAAAACAATAAAAATTTAATAGCCTGTTCCATTTGTTCTGCTCTAGTAAATTCCGTTTGAGGTACTACATTTGTTTTAATTTTATTAGACATAGCATATAATTCCTTTAATGTATTTAACTTCTAGTTATATATTATATCACTATATCTAATTTATAAAAATTAAAAAAGGCACGAATGCCTTTATTCTTGATAGTCAACTTCAATAAATATTTCATTATGCCTTAAAAAGGGTATGCTAAAAGGTGGATTGAATCTTGCTAATCTATATCTTCCAGTTGATTCAATTTTATTCTTTATAAGCCACTGAGTTAATCTTTCTTTTTCTTTATTAATATGATGTGCAGTTGATAATCCCGTAAAACGAAGAGCAACAGCATAATGTTCCGGATAAAACTTCGTTACCAGTTTTTCATTATTAGGAGTAGGAATTTCTTGATTGTAATATTTTGAAGGCACAACAAATTCCATAGACATCTGATCATTATTAAACTCATTAATGACAGGCACTGTCATTTGTATTTTTTCATTTTTTTTATTGTTTCCACTAATATAACTAAAAAGCAGTCCAAAACCACTGTAACCAGATAATTTATTTTCATCTACTGAAGTTGTATAAAATTCTTTATATCTTCTAATTTCAAAAGATCCATCTTTTTTTACAACTTGATAATCTGGTGATTCATATTTTGACATCATAACACTTCCTTATAGTTCCATCTTATCATATTTATAGACAGTTAATCCATATGATACCTTGTTAAACAATTATTTTTTTATCTGGTTTGCGGATTAATAAAGATAGTAATCCAGCTATTGTAGTCATGACCATCATAATTAATATTGCATAATTAAATGTTCCGAATTGTTCAAAACTGATAGCAAACTGTAGAGGACCTAATGCACTACCTATGACCATGAAAACTGTTGCCATACCTCTAATGCTACCAAGATATTTTCTACCATAATAAAAAGGGTATATTGTATTCAGTGTTACAGATTGAATCGCTGCTCCGAGTCCATAGATGAGAATAAAGATAATTGCTGATGAAACACTATCAACCCAAAGCAATAGAATCAACATAGAAATCAAAACCATAATTTGAGTTATAAAAAATATATATTTGGGCTTTGTCCTATCAATAAAAAGCTTAGCAGCAAATGGCATAAAAAGCATTGGAAATGCCATGAATCCAATAATCCATGCAGCTGATTCGTGACTGATATTTCTGAGATCCATAATTGAAAAGAAATGGAAAACAAATCCTGTAGTAAACATAGGTACAATCATACTGGAAAACCCAATAAACCAAAAATCTTTTGTCTTCATTGCTTCTTTTAAAGTCCAAGATTCATTATTTAAAGCCTCTAATGCATCTTCCTTTGAAATATATGTTTTTTCATTTTCCATAGAAATATCAGCATCTTCAGGTCTATTAATAACTAAAAAGAAAACCATGGGTACAAAAACAACAAGTAATAATAGTGCCCAAATTCTCCATGCGTTTTGCCAATTTAGTGTATTGATCATCCATAGGTTAAACGCTGGAACCAACAAAGTTGCAAAAAACCCACCAAATGTCATCATAGACAAAGCAAATGCTCTCTTTTTAGTAAACCATTGTGGCACTAAACTTGCAGGAATAAGCGTCATTGATCCTTGACCTAGAAATCTTAAAAAGAAGAAACTTATATAGATCATCCAAATATTTAATACAAATGAACTGAATAGCGCTGTTAAAGCTAGTCCTACACCTACAATAATAAACATCTTTTTTTGACCATGTTTATCAATGGCTCTTCCAATCAAGACTATCAATAATCCGCTAATTGTTGTTGCTATACTATATCCGGTAGACAAAAGTGTTTTTGAATAACCCAATTGAGTTTCGTAATATGAATTAAAAACACTGATTGAATATGTCTGTCCAGGAGATGAGAAAAATAGTGCAAAAGCACTAACGATAACAATCACCCATCCATAATATATTTTTTTATTCATTTTAATTGCTAATGATTTCATAGTCATATCTCATTTCTTTTTGTGTCGCGTTTAATTATAACATTCTTTAACCATATTATCACATAGAACTCTATAAAACTTGTATGAACTCTTGAACCCCTGTATAATGATGCATATAGGAGAAAATATTATGACAACTCAAGAAAAGTTTTTACATTATATAAAAGAGCATCCTGTTACAAGTTTTATTTTAACTGTAAATCTTATCATGACCATTATTGTATGGGTTGAGGGTAATTTTTCTATTGCTACCCTCATTAATTATGGTGCGATATATCCAGAATATGTCACCGTTAGACATGAATACTACAGATTGCTCACTGTTATGTTTTTACACGGAAGCTTACTTCACTTTTTGATGAATTCCTTAGCTCTATTTTATATAGGTGGCCAAATGGAATTAATTATTGGACCAAAAAAATATAGCCTGGTCTATTTACTATCTGGCATAGGTTCAAGTCTTCTCGTTGTCTATGTTGGTCCAGCCAACGCAGTTACAGTTGGTGCGAGTGGGGCAATATTTGGACTGATGGGAGGTATGCTGATGCTAACGTTTATGAGAACTAAATGGTTTAACAATCGTGCAATTAAATCGATACGTCAATTAATTGCCATAAATCTTATCTTTACTTTTGTCGTTCCTCATATCAGTGTAGCTGGTCATATTGGAGGATTATCAATTGGCGTGATACTATTTTACCTAATCACACCTGAAATACCCTATTTTATTGAAAAAAGACAAAATCAAATGTATTGATAAAAATGTAAACAAAAACTCGACTTCTCAAAAGAGAAATCGAGTTTTTTTTATGTGAATCCGAATAAAATTATTTACCTTCTAATTTACTATTGATTAAGCCAGCAACAACTTCTGATAACCAACCAGCTGCTAACCCAAGAACTAGACCAATTGCTGCTGGGAATATAACCGCACCAGTAATTGTAGCACCTAAAGCAAAGAATGTTGAAGCACCAATGAATGCACCAGGAATAAAGCTTAACGCTTTAATATGCGCTTGGAAACACATCATACCAGCACCAATAGCAACAGCAACAAATGCACCTAAATTATTGAAATTGAACCAATTCCAAATAACAACGATAACAACGCCCCATAAAATACCACTAAGATTTGCTGCAGTACCTTTAAGGAATCCTTCTTTTTTACCACCAGCTGCATAGAAAGTTGCCCAACCTAGGAAGCCTGCAACGCCAACACCTGCAAGTGGAAAGCCAGAAACGATTGTTGGGTAAAGTTGTACTAAAACTTGCCATAAACCTGCTAAAACACCTACACTAAGTGAAACCGCAATTAAGAACTTGTTAATTTTCATTTTATTTCTCCTATTTTTTTTTATACTTCTAGTTTTTTAAAGTTTCTTACTTGTTCGGTAATAGCAACTTCAGTTGGTAGACGTTCTATACTAGATGCTCCAAAGAATCCTGCAATACCTTTCGTTTTTGATAATACATATTTTGCATCTTCTGGTTCAGCGATTGGACCACCATGCATAATAACTAAAATATTAGGATTTACTTTTTTAGCTGCATCGTGAATATCTTGAACTCTAACGACACAATCATCTAAAGTAAGTGCAGTTGTTGCACCAATAGATCCTTTAGTTGTTAAACCCATATGAGCAACAAGACAATCTGCTCCAGCTTCAGCCATTTTCACTGCATCATCTGTATTGAATACATAAGGTGTTGTAAATAGACCTTGTTTGTGTGCTTCAGCAATCATATCAATTTCTAATTGATAACCCATACCAGTTTCTTCTAAGTTGGCACGGAAATTACCATCAATTAGTCCTACTGTTGGAAAGTTTTGGACACCCGAGAATCCCATATTCTTTAAATCTCTTAAGAAATAAGTCATATCTCTAAAGGGATCAGTACCACAAACACCTGCAAAGACTGGAGTCTTTCTAGCAATTGGAAGTACTTCACGAGCCATTTCTACAACAACTTGATTTGCATCACCATAAGGCATTAATCCTGCAAGTGATCCCCTACCAGCCATTCTATAACGACCTGAATTGTAAATGATGATCATATCAACTTCGCCTTTTTCTGCACATTTTGCTGAGATACCAGTACCTGCACCTGCACCAACAATTGCACGACCTTGACTAAGTTGATCTAGTAAACGTTTGCGAATTTCTTCAACTGTAAAAGCCATATTCGTTCTCCTTTATATTTATTTATTTATTAATTCTACTAATTTTTTAGCCATTGCTAGTGCATACTCTTTATCATTGATATGAAGATCAAGTTCAATTAATTCAACTTTATTTGTATCTATATTTTTACGTAGTGCATTAAATAAAGCTTTGTCTTCTTCAACACCTAAGAAAGGCATACCCACTGCATCTATCATTGAAACGCCCTTCAGTGGAATAAAGAATGCAGCATTCCCAATAGATTGACTCACTTTTTTACCAATGATTTCTCCAAGTTTAGTATTTTCTTCAGCTGTTGTACGCATCAAAGTTACTGTTGAATTGTGAACATAGAAATTACGTCCTTCAAATTTAGCAGGAACAGTATCAACAGGTCCAAAGTTAACCATGTCTAATGCACCAACAGAAACAACCTGAGGAACTCCACCTAATGAAGCCGCATCTAGACGATGTGGACCAGCATTAAGTACACCACCAACAAGTTCATCACACCATTCAGTTGTCGTAATATCTAGAACACCTGTAAAGTATCCAGATGAAATAAGACCTTCCATTGATTTACCACCAGAACCAGTAGCATGGAAAACAACAACTTCATATCCGTTTTCTTCTAAATATTCACGAGCAGTCGTTACACATGGTGTTGTAACACCAAACATTGTAGCAGCAATCAAAGGTTTTGTTGATTTTTCGATTTCTGATTTATTCTTTACAATACCTGCAATTGCTAGACCAGCGTTTGTTAAGATTTCGCGAAGAATATTGTTTAAACCAGCAACATCAACGATTGAATACATCATCATGATATCTTTAACACCAACATATGGAGAAACATCTCCAGCACCCATTGTAGAAACTAATATCTTAGGAACTCCAACTGGTAATTGTTGCATCACGTGTGCAGCAATTGATGAACCACCAGATCCACCCAAAGAAATGATTCCACCAACTTCGCCTTTTTTATAAAGCTCGTTGACTATCTTTGCTGCACCTTGCATCATAGTCAAAACATTTGTGCCTCTGTCGTTAACTTCTCTTAGTTTAGCTAAATCTGCACCTTGAGCTTTGCAAACTTCTAAATTAGACACATCAGGTGTGAATGTAGGTTCAAATATACCTGCATCGACAACGATTGTTCCGACACCTTGAGCTTCAATGATATCCTTCAAAAATTTGAATTCATTACCCTTAGTATCAAGTGTCCCTAAAACAACTACTTTTTTAGACATTTTCTATCCTCCTTATAATCTGTTACATTCCTAAAGATGAATGCACGCAATTCGATTATAGAGTAAAGCGTTTTCATTGTCAATATGAATAATTTTTCCCACATTTTTCTCACTTTTTAGTTATTTTTGCTTAACAATATAAAAATTCTCAATTTGTTTGAATATGAAACCTTTTATGCCGTTTTATGGATATTTATAAGAAAAAAGTGAGAATTTCATTTCCCACTTGGTTTTTTATCCTTTTAAAATATTTTTTTCTAAAGTGTACTTTTTTATCTTATTATAGAGTGTTCGTCTTGTCATACCCAACTTTTCAGCAACTTTTGTCTGATTCCAGTTGGCTTTGATGAGTTCATTTAAGATAAGTTCTTTTTCAACAATCATTGATGAATTCTTAATATAGTTGACTGTATCATCAATAGGAATGATACCATAAAATGTTGTTGGCAATAACTGTATGTCGATGACATCTCCATCACAGAGTATAGC
Source organism: Acholeplasmataceae bacterium (assembly GCA_016934175.1). GTDB lineage: Bacteria > Bacillota_I > Bacilli_A > Acholeplasmatales > Acholeplasmataceae > Peloplasma. Next base: position 13,918 of record JAFGTI010000090.1, read on the forward strand.
CCCTCTTTCTAGAACATTCTTTAATTCTCTAACATTGCCTGGCCAATCGTAGTTCATAAAGGCGTTCATCACTCGAGGTGAAACACTCATGTTTTTATTGTGCTTTTCACTAATACTATCCATAAATGTTGAGACATAAAGTGGGATATCCTGTTTATGAGATCTTAGTGGCGGCATTTCAACAGTGATGACGTTTAGCAAATAGAACAAATCTTCTCTAAATTTCTTTTCTTGAATTTCTTTATAGATATCCTTGTTTGATGTGGAAAGAATTCTGACATCAATATGAATCGTTTCATCTCCACCAACTCGCTCAAATTCTTTATCTTGAATGACTCTAAGGAGTTTAGCCTGTACATTTAAATCAAGTTCAGTAATATGATCTAAAAATAGGGTTCCATGATTGGCTGATTCAAATCTACCAATGTGTTGTTTATCAGCACCAATGAAAGCTCCTTTTTCATGACCGAAAAGTTCACTTTCAATTAAACTTTTAGGTATTGCTGCACAATTTACTTTGATTATCGGGTGGATGGCTCTATTACTATTATAATGGATGGCTTTAACAACCAAATCTTTTCCTGACCCATTTTCCCCATTCACTAAAACATTACTATCGAAATTAGAAACTTTCGTAATCAAATCACTCATTTCTTTCATAATCTGACTATTCCCGATAACTGTTTTAACACCTCTTTTACTCATGAGGTGTTGTTTAAGTATTTCATTTTCTTTTTCTAATTCAGAAATCAAATTAATACTTTTAAACCTTTTAGTAGCATCTTTAATACTGTTTTCAACTGGAGTAACCTCGAAAACTGATCCCCCTATATAACCCATCGTTAAAGTTTCGTTATAGAATCGCGACATAACTTCAGGATTTCTAATAATTGAACCACCATAAATCATAGGAATGATAGTTGGCTTAATTTCTAATATCTTCTCAAATACTGTGTTGGCTTTAACTATTAATTGATCAACATATGGTTTTAATTCGGACTCATTGGGTCTATTGATATATGTCCATCCAAAATGTAAACAAAGGACATCAACGTCAGCTTCAACCATTTGAATGGCTTCCTCAAGTGTAACAACGAAAGCAATCGTGAAAAATCCTTTTTCCACAGCTTTTTTTAGTAAATCTACTTCTTGTGCAAATCCTTCATTGTTTTCTTCAATAAACTCTCTATATTGACCATCAATTAAACTTACGGTAGGAAAATTATTGATGCCATCAAATCCGGCATGTATCACTTGTTCAATTAACTCCTCATGTGTATACGTGGGATCTTGAGCACATGCTCCAAAAAGTACCGGGATTCCATTCACTCTTGGTAAGACTTCTTTATGTCCAAATTCATATACCATATCATTACAATTAACAAAAGGTAACATTGCTGCTGTCGATGCTATACCACTCATTCTAAAACGACCTGCATTTAAAGCTAGTAAAAGATCAGCCCCACCTTCAGCTGCTTGCTGTGCTGATCTCCCATTTCCAATAGAAACACCAATAATGGGTTCTTTTGATTTCATCGATTCATTCAATTTGTCTATTATCTCAAAACGATTCATATACAGAGTTCCTTAGTTTGTTGAGAATAAATTGCTGCCATCAATTCTGCTTAATATTCTCGTTTATATTTATCATAACATGAAATTCATAAAATTCGAAAAGCACAACATTTCATTTTTTATATTCTTATTTCTATATCAATCAATAGTTTATATGCTTTCTATATAATAAGATCATCGTTTTTCCATAAGTTTTCTAACGATAAAAAAAGAGTTAGTAACTAAAAACGATAGATTACCAACTCTAAACTATTTTATTTTTTTGAAGAATCAATCATTAATTTAACAAGTTGATTTGAAAACTCTGTGGGATCCTCGATAGGGTAACCTTCAATCAACAATGCCTGATGATATAAAATACTTGAATAATCACCAATTCTCTTTTCATCTTGCTCATAAATCTTCTTTAGCGCTTGAAACAATTCATGATCGGGATTAATTTCTAAAATTTTATCTGCATGGACATTAGCAGTATTTGGCATTTGTTTTAAAATTTTTTCCATTTCCATAGAAATGCCTTCACCAGATACAAGACAAACAGCTGATTCTTTTAATCTATAGGATAATTTAACGTCTTTAACCTTATCTTTCAAAGCTTTCTTTATTGCTTTTAAAATATCTTTGTTTTCTTTTTCCTTAGATTTCAAATCTTCTTTCTTTGTCTCATCAAGAAGATCTGTATCAGCTTGTTGAATAGATTTGAATGGAATGTCTTGATAATTTTGCATGACCTGAATCATAAATTCATCAATATCATCAGTAAATAATAAAACATCAATTTCTTTTTCTTTCATAACATCCATTTGTGGTAACTTTAATATGCTTTCTTTTGATTTACCTGTTGCGTAATAAATCGCATTTTGATCAATTGGTTTATTTTCAATATATTCTTTTAAGCTAATATAATCATCACTTTTGTTGGTCTTAAATAAAATCAAATCTTGGAGTTTTTCCTTATTCAAACCAAAACTCTCATAGATACCATATTTCAAAGTTGTTTTATAATTTTCATAGAACTTAAGATACTTTTCTTTTTCGTTTTGTAACATGCTTTCTAATTCGCTCTTAATCTTTTTTTCTAGATGAGCCGCAATCTTTTTAACCTGACGGTCTTGTTGTAACAATTCTCTTGAAATATTGAGTGATATATCTGATGAATCAACAAGTCCTTTAACAAACTTAAAATAATCAGGCAGTAAATCCTTATTCTTATCCTGAATGAATACACCTTTAGAATAAAGCTGAAGCCCTTTTTCATACTTTTCACTATAAAAATCATAAGGTGCTTTTTCTGGTATAAAAAGTAAGGCTGTATAGGTTAACATCCCTTCAACACTCGTGTGAACAACCTTGAGTGGTGCATCATAATCATTAAACTGATGTTTATAAAAAGCATTCATATCATCATCGCTGATTTCTGATTTAGGTTTTTTCCAGATGGGTATCATTTGGTTAAGTGTCTGTTTTTCTTCGATTTCCTTCTTATCTTCTTTTCTAGTAACCATCATGTTAATAGGATAACGCACATAATCACTATATTTTTTTACTAGAGATTTTAATGTGTAGTCTTTTAAATAAGTTGAAAAATCTTCTTCGTTCTCTTCATCATCTGCTCTTAAATGTAAAATAATGGTTGTTCCGATAGCTTCGCGTTCAATTTCTTCAATTGTATAGGAAGCTTCACCTGTTGATGACCAACGATATCCAGTACTAGAAAATGGAGATCTCGTTTCAACAATCACTTTATCAGCAACCATAAAAGCACTATAGAATCCAACACCAAATTGACCAATTAAGTCAACATCTTCCTTTTCAACTTTGTCTAAAAATGCTTTTGATCCGCTTTCAGCAATCGTTCCTAAATTGTTAATTAATTCCTCTTCAGTAAATCCTATCCCATTATCAGCAATAATTAATGTTCGATTAGAATCATCTGGTGTTAGCCATATCTCATATGCTACGGGTGGAATCGTGCTATCAGTCAAGGATAGAAAGTGACGTTTATCAATTGCATCGCTCGCATTCGAGATAAGTTCTCTAATAAAAATTTCTTTTTGTGTATAAATCGAATGTGTCATTAAATGTAATAATCTCTTCGATTCAGTTTTAAATTGTTTAGTTTTTGCCATAATTTATCGCCTCCATTAAAAATATTAATCAAAAGATCATTTGATGTCAAGTCTTATGTATTTTTTCTATAAAAATACACGTATTTGATTTATGCTTTATTTACTTTGAGTTTTGAAATAGATAAAAGAATTCCTAAAATAACAGAAAGATATGCAGCCATTAAAACACGATAATTTTCAGGTAATAAGAATGTGATGGTGTGTGCTGGAATCCAAAAGAAGGGTATAGTCTTTAAAATAACAAAATTAAAAAATTTAACAAAGTCAATTTGTCCAATGACATCACTCATGGGAATATGAATCATTTTTTTTATATTTCCATGACTTAACTCAATATATTGATCGGTAATGCGATGAAAAAGCATAAATGATGGTGCAAAAAATAAATTCATGAGTGTACTGATAAGAAATGCAGTTAACAGTGAAGCAACAAAACTATCGTTATTAATCAATGGAAGTAAATTGGCTTGTTCAGCTGCATATACTCCACTCGCATAAACCTTAAAAGTAATAACAAAGACCATTCCTAAAAATCCCCAAATTAGAAATTTCAAGAATATTCCGGATTCTCCAAAATACGATCCAGTTTTCAACCTATGCACCAATCTTTCTCCCATACTGGCTAATATAGAAGTTTTGATAAATCCCATCAAATATGGATATGAGGCCGTAGCATCTTCAAAAATTATCCTTGTATAAGGAATAACAATGATTGATGTTAATCCAAGCAATACTAAAATCCATAATAAATCACTTTTTTTCATAAAATTCTCCTATATTCAAATAGATAAGGGTACACATGTGCACCCTTATCATATCATATGATTAGCTAATATTTAATCCTTATTTACGCTTG
>JAFGTI010000012.1 GCA_016934175.1 Acholeplasmataceae bacterium
AAAGAAGCAATCGATGTTGCAGAGCTAGTCGTTTTAGAAATCAATCCGAATTTCCCAAGAACATTTGGAGATCTTGAAGTTCATATGAGTGAAATTGATTACTTAATTGAAGCTGATTACCCAGCGCCTACGTTACCCGACGCGATTCCAAATGAAAAGGATATTAAAATTGGGAAATATATTGCTGACCGTATTGATGATGGTTCATCCATCCAATTAGGTATTGGTGGTATTCCAAATGCTGTTGCACAACAATTATTGCATAAAAAAGATTTAGGCATCCATACTGAAATGTTAACAACTGGATTTATGCACTTGATTAAGTCTGGTGCTGCAAATGGAAAAAGAAAAACGATACATGTTGGTAAACACGTATGTTGTTTCGCATTAGGTACCCAAGAACTTTATGACTTTATTGATAACAATCCAAGCGTGCAGGTTTTAAATGGACATTATGTTAATGATCCTCATATCATTGGATTGAATGATAATCAAGTTTCCATTAATACAACAATCGAAGTGGATCTCACTGGACAATGTGCCTCTGAATCCATTGGCTATAAACAATTCTCCGGAACTGGTGGTCAAGTCGATACAGCTGTTGGAGCGCAAAACTCAAAAGGTGGAAAAAGTTTTATTACCCTATATTCAACTGCAATGGTCAAAAATCATGAAACCGGTGAAAGAGAAGAGATTTCAAAGATTGTACCTTTCTTAAAACCTGGTGCTGCAGTCACCTTATCTAGATCAGATGTTGATTATGTAGTTACTGAATATGGTTGTGTTTGCTTAAGAGGAACATCAGTGATGGAAAGAGTTGAGTTACTGATCAGTATCGCTCATCCAAAATTTAGAGATGGATTAAGAACAGAAGCCATTCGATTAGGTTATATAGGTGCATGATATGTCAATATTACATTATAAAGGTAGAAATATATTTTATGAAGTCAATGGAGAAGGCAAGCCCATACTCATTTTGAATGGTATTATGATGTCTACAAAAAGTTGGGAACCCTTTGTCAATTCATTTACAGCTAATAATCAATTAATACGTGTTGACTTTATTGATCAAGGACAAAGTGATAAGTTAGAAAATAGTGCTTATACACTTGATTTGCAAGTTGATATTTTAGCGACATTACTCAAACATTTAGATATACATCAAGTTAATCTTGTAGGTATATCTTATGGTGGTGAGGTTGCTACAATGTTTGCTATTGATCATCCATCGATGGTAGAACGTTTAGTTTTATTTAACACGACACCTTATACATCACCTTGGCTAGCTGAAATAGGTCATCAATGGAACGCAATAGGAAAAACTAGAGATGGCTTTACCTATTATAAGGCAACCATTCCAGCCATTTATTCTCCGAGTTATTTTGAATCTCGCTTAGATTGGATGAAAAATAGAGAAAAACTATTAATACCTATTTTTTCAAATCCTGTTTTCTTGGACGCAATGGAGCGTTTGACCAATAGTGCTGAATCTTATGATGTTAGAGAAAATTTAGATAAAATAACTGTACCAACATTAATCATAGCTGCTGATGAAGATTCTTTAACACCTATTGCTAATCAAAGAGAGTTGCATAAATACATTAAAAACTCTGAATTGGTTATCTTACCTGGTGTCGGACATGCATCAATGTATGAAAGACCTTTGTTGTTTATGACATTAGTCTTAGGATTTATTAACACTTTGGATACAGTTTACAAAGTATAGAAAGAGGTAAAATATGGAAAAGAAAAAAATTACATTAAAGAATGGTGAAATCATTGCTTATGTTGAGCAAGGACAAAGTGAAAGAACAATCATCTTGATTCATGGTAATTTTTCCTCATGTCTACACTACACACCTTTACTAGATAGATTACCAAAAGACATACATGTGATTGCTCCCGATTTAAGAGGTTATGGAGATTCTAGTTATTTTAGACGTATTAGTAGTCTTGCAGAACTTGCAAGTGATGTTCATTTATTTATGGAAGCTAAAGGAATTAAATCTGCTGATGTTATCGGTTGGTCTTTGGGTGGAGGAGTCGCATTAGAACTTGCAGCTAATTACCCAAAAGATGTAAAATCATTAGTTCTCATTAACTCTACAACTCATAGAGGCTATCCAGTCTTTAAGAAGGGTGAGAATGGACAACCCTTAGTAGGACAAGCTTATGAATCTGCAGATGAACTAGGTAAAGATCCAATTCAAGTCATACCCTTACTAGAAGCTCAAAAAACCAAAAATTTTGCTGTGATGAGTTATATCTTTGATGCGACAATCTACACTGTTGGAAAACCAAGTCAAGAAGATAATAAACTATGGATTGACGAATCACTAAAACAGAAAAATTTAATCGACGCTGATTGGGCGCTTGCAAATCTTAATATGTCAGACATTCATAATTTCTACAATGCAGGTACACAAAATATTAATAGAATAAAATGCCCTGTTCTTCACACTTGGGGAACAAAAGATATCGTTGTTCCAGAATACATGGTAAAGGAAAATTTCAAGGCATTAAAATCTGTTTCAAAATTGATTGTTTATGAAAATTGTGGTCATTCACCACTTGTAGATGTTCCAGATCAACTGACGAAGGATATCATTGATTTTATCAAACTGTAAAAGGGCAATTGCCCTTTTCTTTTGACTTCGAAGTTTCCCTGTGCTTTAAATATAAAAACTGCTTATAAACGAATATAAAGGGCTAATTCATTTAAGAAAATCTTAATATATTTACAAGTGAAACTATTTCCATTATTCTATATATCAAGGTATAATTAAATAAAGAGTTTATAGTAAATATCGACTACTATAAATTAGAATCATGGATAATGATATCTAACATTTAAACAAGGAGATGAGAATGATGAGCACATTGATGTGGATTATCCTGTTGTTTGTATCTTTCCTTTCACTCATTTTAATGATACGATTACAAGCAATAAAAAAATTTAAGAAATACACATATTTTAGATACTTGAGTTATGTGATTGTTGCATGGACATTAGTTACAATCTTACGAAATGTAGTTGTTGAACCTTTCATGATTTACCATCTTACATTTTTAATTTATCCAATTGTTTATTTAGTAACAGTTTTCTTATATCTAACTATTAAAATTTATTTAGGTAAATCGATTAATAAATATTTCAAAATTTTACTGATTGTGTTTTTTGTTATTAATATCACGTTATCTTTGACTAACTCATTTCATCATTTATTCTTAAACATCGATTATACGAGCACAGTAACAACAGTGGCATTTAGTACTGCACCCATCGGTTATTTCTTTTACATCCATACGCTTGCTTGTTATCTCTTAATGTTTATCGGATTTTATGAATTGCTTGTTGTTTTCATTTTAAATATTAAGCACGAAAAAGACGTCTATCCATTCTTACTATTATCAGTTAGTATTGTGCTTGGTGTTGTGATGAATATTGTCCATATTTTCTTTTATCCATTCGTGATTGATCCCACCTATATTTTCATCGTACTTGTAGCAACAATCATGCATAATATATTCAAAAGTAGAGATCTTAATTTGATTATTGATGCGAATAGAAACAGAGATATTTTGAATAGAATTAGTGAGTTATATATCATTACTGACCATCAAGGAAATGTTGTGGATTGTTCTGAAAATCTCAAGGAAAAATGTGATCACGATTTCATTGGTGAAATGACTCTGGCTAACATAAAAAAAGAACTTGAAAAGACATCAGTATTATTTCAAGTAGATAATCAAATACCAGAAGATTTTGATTCAACAAAACGCTATTATCACCTCAAAGAAGAAAAGATTAGAATGCCACATTTTCGTTATCATGGAACACTGACATTACTTTATGATGAAACATCAGATATAAAACTAATTAATGAAATGGACCGTGTCATGTCACATGATTTGATGACAGGCTTATACAATAGAAATTATTTTGAAAGTCAAATTCCAATCATTGAGAATGAAGATATATTTTACGGTTTAATCATATTTGATGTTGATGGACTGAAGATGCATAATGATTATTTAGGACATAAAGCTGGCGATGAATTGTTAATTAATTTTTCTAGAATGCTCTTAAATCTCTCAAATAAGCACGAAGGTCTTACACCTATAAGGTTAGGTGGAGATGAGTTTCTGTTAATATCTAGAAATGGTGAAAAAGAATTTTTAGATCAAATAGCATATGAATTAACTGAATTAGGATACGATGAGGATCCAGTTAAAAACATAGGTTTCTCGTATGGAGTTGCAAATAGAAGTCGGGTCAGTTTAAGATTTTCAACTGTATTAAAAGAAGCTGATGCTCAATTATACATCATGAAAGAAAGCAGAAAAGAAGAAAAAATGAAAGCAGAAGCTTATTTCAAATCAATTGATAAAAAAAATAAATAAACAAAGATGCACAATATGAAGAAGAAAAATGCTAAATAAAACTTTAGTATTTTTTTTATAAAATCATTATAGAAAAAACTAAGTTTAGTATATGTAAACTTTTATAGTGTTTTAGAGAAAATTTAAAATTGTGTATATTTTTAAAAAATGGGTTTATAATAAAAATACAACACATAAGTTTTTATAAAAATGATAACAGTATTTCATAGTGAAATAAAAATGAAATCACGATAATTATTAAAGTATATATAG
>JAFGTI010000091.1 GCA_016934175.1 Acholeplasmataceae bacterium
AATAATAGATTTGCTATACGTTTATTTGAAAATTTGGGATATCAACATTGTGGTTGGATACTTCTCAATCAAAAAGATGGAGATCGTAAGCGTCTCGCTTTGGATAAAATGATAAGGGGATAATCCATGAAAATATTTTATGAGACATCATATCTTAAACAAACTGATATTGATCAATTAATCATTCGTTTTCCTGATATTGAATTTACTTGTGATGATCAAAATACAAAGGGAGTTACAGCTATTTTAGCTATGCCTGGTTATCTTAGCAATGATAATTTAGATAGATATCGTGATTTAAGATGGATCCAAGTACTCACTGCTGGATATGATCAATTAGATTTGAAATATATCAAAAGTCGAAACATCATTTTAACAAATGCCAAAGATGTTTTTAGTATTCAAATTGCTGAAGATGTTTTCTCCAAAATTCTTTATTTTAATCGGAATTTAGCAGTTCATCATGAGCATATGAAACAAAGTATTTGGAAACATGAACCAGTTCTATATGAAATCGATCAATCGACGATTGGTATTTTAGGTACAGGATCAATTGGATTAGAAATTGCTAAAAGAATGAAAGCTTTTAATACAACCATTTTAGGTTATCGTAAAACTCAAGTAATACTTCCTGACTTTAATCATATCTATTCAGATGCTCAAGGTTTAGAAGAGATTTATCAAAAAAGTGATATATTAATCATTTGTTTACCTTTAACAGAACAAACCTATCATTTGATTGATAAGAAGGCATTTTCAATGATGAAACCCAACGTTATTGTTATTAATGTTGCAAGAGGAGAAATTATTGATCAAAATGCTTTAATTGAGGCTTTAAAAACTAAACAAATTCGTGCTGCTGGATTAGATGTGACGACACCAGAACCACTTCCAAAGAAAAATGATTTATGGAAATTCGAACAAGTGTTAATCACACCACACAATGCCAGTGCAAGTCCATATGTCAGAAAACGATTAATTCATGCTGTATCAGATGCTATATACCTCTATATAAATCAGCTCGAATTTAACAATAGAATCATTTAGTATGTGACTTATGAGTTTACTCATAGGTCTTTTTTTTAATTGAAAAACCGCTTACACTTTAAAAACTGTTGACAACAAATAAATATGTGATAGAATTAATTCAGGCATATATTTTGAAATTCAAATCAATTTGTCAAAAAAACTGAAGGGACTGATGCTCTATATAATGGGTTGTGGACTAAAGAAATCTAAGATTTATGAGCTTTCTATTAGTTACCAACTGAGTTTTTACACATCTTATAGTTTATGTGAAGTCCACAAGGACAAGCCACGCAATATAAACTTTTGATGATCATAAGGATTTACAAAATTTATGTAAAGTGAAATGGATAATATGACAATAAAAGAAATTCAAAGTATCATTAAAGACTTCGAGACATCATCACTGATGACACTAGAACTCGAAATGGATGGATTTAAATTAAGATTATCAAAAAATAAGGATGAACAATTAACAATTAAAGAAAATTATAAAGAAATAGATTCAAATCAATCATCACAACAAAAACCACACCCCAATCATACTATGATAAAATCACCACTCGTTGGCACTTTTTATGCTGCATCGACTCCCAAAGGAACACCATTTGTTGAAGTCGGACAACACATCAAAAAGGGACAGGTCGTATGTATCATTGAAGCGATGAAAATTATGAATGAAATTGCTTCTCCATTTAATGGAGTTGTAAAAGAAATATTTGTTCGTAATGGAGATGTCGTCGGCTTTGATCATAACTTAATTCGAGTCGGTGAATCTAATGAAAAATAAAATACTAATTGCGAATCGTGGTGAAATTGCGGTTCGCATTATTCGTGCTGCTAAAGAATTAGGTTATGAGACTGTAGCTGTTTATTCATCTGCTGATGAATCAAGCCTACATGTTAAACTTGCTGATGAAGCAATTTGCATTGGTGGGAATCAAAGCAAGGATAGTTACCTCAATAAGACTAATATCTTAAGTGCTGCAATATCAACTGGGTGTAATGCAATTCATCCAGGGTACGGGTTTTTAGCTGAAAATAGCGAATTTGTGGAAATGGTTGAAAGTTGTAATATAGCCTTCATTGGACCTACATCGAAAACAATTTCGATGATTGGTGATAAAGCTACTGCAAGAAACATTGCAAAATCACATGGAATACCTATTGTAGAAGGTAGCGATGGTGTTGTTTCTGATCAGCATGAGGGCTTAAAAATAGCAAAGAAAATAGGGTATCCAGTCATGATTAAAGCTTCTAATGGAGGCGGAGGTCGTGGCATAAGTATTGTACGCTCAGATGAAGAATTTTTGAGTGCTTTTGAACGTACATCAATGGAAGCTGAAACAAGTTTTGGTGATAAATCTTTATATATTGAAAAATTCATTGAGTCACCGCGACATATTGAAATTCAAATCATATCTGATACATTTGGCAATTTTGTTCATTTGTTTGAAAGAGACTGTTCGATGCAAAGAAGAAATCAAAAAATGGTTGAAGAGACACCATCTCCTATACTCAATGATTTATTGAGAAGAAGAATTGGTTTAGCAGCTATAAAATTAGCGAAAGCTATCCATTATGTAAATGCTGGAACACTTGAGTTTATTGTTGATCCAAAAGGGAATTTCTATTTTATTGAGATGAACACAAGAATTCAAGTTGAACATCCAATAACAGAAGCCATAACAGGTATAGACCTTGTTAAGGAACAAATAAAAATTGCGTATGGTAAAGAATTATCATTTAAACAAAGAGATATTAAAATTAACGGACATGCAATTGAATGTAGAATTAATGCTGAAGATGCGATGCACGGGTTTACACCATCTCCAGGGAAAATCACAAATATTCTTTTTCCAGGTGGCATGGGTGTTAGAATTGACACACATATTTATCCTGGGTACGAAATTCCACCTTATTATGATTCTTTAATTGCGAAACTCATCGTTCATGCACCTACAAGAAGAGAAGCAGTTAAAAAAATGCGCGTTGCTTTAGAACAGTTTGTTATCGAGGGTATCCATACAAATATTGAATATCAATATTTAATTATGCATAATACGGATTTTATAAAAGGACAATATGATACTGGTTTCATTGCCCGTTTTAATGCATTAGTGGAGGCGGAGAGTAGTGAATAATTTTTTAAATGATAGAAAACATAAATTAGAAAATTTCAAAAAGAATATTAGAAAAAAACAAACAAGTTATGAACCAATAGATATCCCTGATGGCTTATTTATGAAATGTGATCAATGTGGTGCTGCAATATATGAAAAAACACTTGATGTGAATTATTCGATATGTCCGTATTGTGATTATCATTTTAGAATGAGTGCAACAAAAAGAATGAACTTAACATTTGATCAAGGATCATTTGAAGAATTATTTAGTGAAATTCAATCAGGAAATCCTTTGGATATGCCTGATTATGAAGATAAAATTAATAAAGGTAAGAAACTTTCAGGGCTTAATGAAGCTTTTTTGTGTGGAACGGCAACATTAGTGAGTATTCCTTGTGCTGTAGGCATCCTTGATAGTAATTTTATGATGGGTAGCATGGGTAGTGCTGTCGGAGAAAAAGTGACACGTTTAATCGAATATGCTATAGATCAGTCGCTTCCTTTGATCATTTTTACAGCTTCAGGTGGCGCTAGAATGCAAGAAGGAATACTATCCTTAATGCAAATGGCTAAAACAAGTGCAGCATTAGAACATTTAGATAGAAAAGGTCTTTTATATATTAGTGTAATGACCAATCCGACTACAGGTGGCGTTGCTGCAAGCTTTGCATCTTTAGGTGATATTAATATTGCTGAAAAATCATCATTAATTGGTTTTGCAGGTGCTAGAGTTATTAAACAAACGATTAGACAAGAGTTACCAGAAGGTTTTCAAACTGATGTCTTTCAATTAGAACATGGTCAAGTTGATCTCATCGTTCATCGAAAAGAAATGAGAAAAACTCTTTATAAATTGCTACTTTTACATCAGAAAAAAGGTGGTGGAACTCATGAGTGATGTCAATATAGCTTGGGAAAAAGTTAAACTTGCAAGACATCCCAAAAGACCCACTGCAAGTGTGATTATCAAAGAATTATTTCCTGATTTTATTGAACTTCATGGAGATCGCACTTTTGGTGACGATCAAGCGATAACAGCGGGCTTGGGTACATTTAATAGTATACCCATGACGATTATTGCTGAAGAAAAAGGAAAGAATACTGACGAAAAAATTAAACATAATTTTGGTATGCCACATCCTGAGGGATATCGAAAAGCAATGCGATTAATGAAACAAGCAGAAAAATTTAAAAGACCTGTTTTGTGTATTATTGATACTCCAGGTGCTTATCCTGGAATTGGTGCTGAAGAAAGAGGTCAAGCACAAGCAATTGCATATAATCTTAAAAATATGATGGGACTTAAAACACCAATTATTGTTTTAGTTTTAAGTGAAGGTGGATCTGGTGGGGCATTAGCTATTGGTATTGGTGATCATATTTTTATGTTCGAAAATAGTATTTATGCTATTCTTTCTCCTGAAGGATTTGCGTCAATCATTTATAAAGATAGTACAAAAGCTGATTATGCTGCAAGCATTATGAAGTTAACTGCTGAAGATTTAAAAACATTTAATATTGTTGATACAATTATTAAAGAAGGTGAAGGGTTACATATTAATCCTGATTTTGGAATTAACGCTTTTAAAATTGAATTAGCTAAAACATTAAAAAAATTAATACCACTTCCATATACTAAACTGTTAAATAATCGATACAACAAATATAGAAAAATGGGTGTATTTATCGAAAAAGGAGCAACTTATGAATCAAAATCAACCTAAAATAAAAATTATTTCTAGTGGAAAATATACACCTGAAATGGTTATTTCAAATGAAGATTTAGAAAAGCTTGTTGATACTTCTAATGAATGGATTGTATCTAGAACTGGTATTTTAAGAAGACGTAAAGCAGTCAATGAAAACACAAGTGACATGGCTTATCAGGCAGCAATGCACGCGATTAATCGTGTTCACTATGATAAAAGTAAAATTGATTTAATTATAATGGCAACAATCACTGGTGATCAAATGACACCATCAACTGCTAATTTTGTTCAAGCAAAGTTAGGACTAGATCATGAAGTGATGAGTTTTGATATCAACGCAGCTTGTACAGGATTTGTTTACGGACTAGAAATTGCATCAGCATTACTACAAACAAATCGTTTTAGAGCCGCATTAGTTATCGGTGGTGAGATTTTAACAAAGATTGTTGATTATACTGATCGTAATACGTGTGTGCTTTTTGGCGATGGTGCTGGTGCTATGATTATAGAACCTAGTGATGATCAAAACGATACAGCTTATTTCTTCAATGCAGCTAAAGGAGATATGAACGATTCTTTAACTGTTAAAAAGTTTATAGAAATGGACGGTAAAAAAGTATATCAGTTTGCCGTGAGTGCAATGGAACAAGCAATTCACAAAATACTCAATGAAAGTCAATTAACCATTGATGACATCGATATGGTGATTCCACATCAAGCTAATGAAAGAATCATTCAATCAGTAGCAAAATCTACAGGGATACCAATTTCTAAATTTATGATGAATTTAAGTGAGTATGGTAATACATCTGCAGCTAGCATACCCCTGACGATATCTGAATACTATGATCAAAACGAGACCAAAGGTAAAAAAATATTACTTGTCGGATTTGGTGGGGGATTTACTTGGGGCAGTGCAATTCTTAAACTATAGGAGATTACAATGAAGAATGTCAACGAATTATTTAAAACTAAATATCCTTTAATTCAAGGTGGGATGGCCAATATTGCAACTGCACAACTTGCAGCAGCAGTTTCTAATGCTGGTGGATTAGGTCTTATTGGTGCAGGTGGATATGATGCAAACTGGGTCAGAGATGAAATTAGAAAATGCCAAGCATTAACGGATCAACCTTTTGGTGTCAATATTATGCTCATGAGTCCTCATGCAGCAGAAATTGCCAAAGTTGTTGTAGAAGAGGGTGTAAAAGTAGTGACGACTGGTGCAGGTAGTCCAGGTATCTATATGGAAGCATGGAAAAAAGCAGGTATTGTTGTTGTTCCAGTTGTTCCTTCAGTTGCTTTAGCGATTAGAATGGAACGCCAAGGAGCAGATGCAGTTGTAGCTGAAGGCACTGAATCTGGTGGGCATATTGGTGAATCAACAACAATGTCACTCATTCCACAGATGGCAGATGCACTAAAAATTCCAGTTATTGCGGCAGGTGGAATTGCTGATAAACGGGGTGTTCTTGCAGCTTTCGCTCTTGGAGCAAAAGGTATTCAAGTTGGAACAGTTCTCCTTGCTACTAAAGAATGTCCTGTTCATGATAATTATAAAAACAAAGTGATTAAAGCAAAGGATACAGATACAGTCGTTACAGGCCGTGGATCGGGAGCTCCTGTTCGTGTGCTTAAAAATAAAATGGCAGTTGAGTATTTAAATATGAGTCTTCATGGCGTAGCGCTCGAAGAACTTGAAAAATTAACATTAGGATCGCTTAGACGTGCTGTTTTTGATGGTGATTTAGATCGTGGATCTTTTATGGCAGGACAAATTTCTGGTCTTGTTAAAGAAATTAGAACAGTAAAAGAAGTACTTGAATATTTATTTGATGATGTGAATGCATATAAAGAAAGTTTGGAAGTTATGTAATGGGGAAACTTGCAGTGATATTTGCTGGTCAAGGTAGTCAGTATCCAAATATGGGATTAGATTATCTTGAAAATCAGCCTCAATTAAAGAAAAAAATTGATACTGCTTCAAATATTCTTGGTTTTGATGTTATCGAAGTACTAACATCCAATGATTCTAGAATTAATGAAACCATCTATACTCAACCTTTAGTCTTTTTAGTTACTATGCTAGCTTATGAACAATTTAAAAATTTGAATGTTTCAATAGATGCAGTAGCTGGATTTAGTTTGGGTGAATATAGTGCATTATATGCATCAGAAATCTATACTTTTGAAGCAACACTTGATATGATTAAAATGAGATCACTTGCTATGCATCAATGTTCAAATAAACATCCCGGAAAAATGGCAGCAATTCTGGGTCTATCTTCATCTGTTGTTGATTTGATTTGTGAAGAAGCATCATCTGATGGAATTGTTGTAAGTGCTAACTATAATTCACCCGTACAAGTTGTTATATCTGGAGAAGAACATGCTGTGCTCAAAGCGATTGATTTAGCAAAACAAAAAGGTGCGAAAAGAGCCATTATGTTAAATGTGAGTGGAGCATTTCATTCACCATTAATGAGAGAAGCCGGTGATGATCTTGCACTATATATCAAAGATATTGCTTATAAAGAACCCATATTTCCTATTTATATGAATACGACAGCTAAGCCATTAATTATAGATAATCTTCATCAAGAGATGAAAAAACAGATTCAATCATCTGTCTACTTTGAACAGACAATCAAACAAATGATTGAAGATGGGTTTACTCACTTTATAGAAATAGGTCCAGGTAATGTAATTTCTGGATTGATTAAAAAGATAGATCTAAATTCACATGTGAGTCATCTCGATAAATTAAGTGATTTAGATGCTTTGAAAGGATGGTTGGAAAATCATGGATTTAACAAATAAAGTTGCAATTGTTACAGGTGGTGCTTCAGGTATTGGTCGACAAATTTCTCTTGAATTAGCAAAAAGAGGCGTTAAAGTCGTTTTAAATTACAACAGTAGTGCAGTAGCAGCAATGACATTGGTTAATGAAATTTCAGCATTCGGAGGTAAAGCATTTGCAATTCAAGCAGATATTTCATCTTTTAAAGATGCTGAACGTTTAGTAGCTCAAGCCATTGAACATTTTGGTACGCTGAATATTTTAGTTAATAATGCTGGAATTACAGATGATGCCTTGATTTTAAGAATGCAAGAAGCACAATTTGATCGCGTCATTCACACAAATCTTAAAGGTGTATGGAATTTATGTAAACACGCAGCTAAACCTTTGATGAAATCTGGATACGGTAGAATTATCAATATTGCATCTGTTTCAGGTGTGATGGGTAACGCAGGCCAATCTAATTACAGTGCATCAAAAGCTGGAGTCATTGGATTAACGAAATCATTAGCAAGAGAATTTGCATCAAGAGGAGTCACAGTTAATGCAATTGCTCCTGGATTTATTGAAACTGAAATGACTAAAAAATTATCAACAGAAATCGTTGATGCTTGGAAAGGACAAATTCCACTCAAACGTTTTGGTGATGCAAAAGAAGTTGCCTACGCTGTTGCCTTTTTAGCAAGTGAAGAAGCTTCATATATAACAGGCCATACCCTAGAGGTTGATGGCGGATTGGTGATGTAAATACATATGAAAAGAAGAGTAGTTGTTACAGGTATGGGACTAGTGAGTCCAGTGGGAAATACCGTTGAAGAATCATTTGAAAATTTAATCGCTGGGAAAAACGGGATTGATTTTATTACTCTATTTGATACTTCGAATCAAAAAGTGAATATCGCTGGGGAAGTTAAAAATATCAATTTTGAAGAATTCATCGATAAAAGAGAAATTAGAAGAGCAGATAGAGTAACAAATCTAGCTTTAGTTGCTACACATGAAGCTTATACTCAATCTAATCTTGAAAAAGCAGAATTTGATCATAAGAGATTTGGAACCTTCATTGGATCAGGCATAGGTGGATTAACGACAATTCATGAAGAAGTTCAAGCAAGTGTAACTAAGGGTTCTGATAGAATGTCTCCGTTTTTCATTCCTAATTCAATTATTAATTTAATTGGAGCAAAAGTAGGCATACGCTATCAAGCTTATGGTCCTAATCTACCTCAAGTTACTGCTTGCTCAGCAGCAACCAATTCAATTGGGGAAGCCTTTAGATATATCAGAGATGGTTATATAGAAATTGCGCTAGCTGGAGGAGCAGAAGCTCCAATCAATCCAACAGGCGTTGGAGGATTTTCCAGTTTAAGAGCTTTGAATTTTTCAAATGACCCAGAAGTCGCATCTGTCCCTTTTGATTCAAGAAGATCGGGATTTGTAATCGCTGAAGGCGCAGGAGTTATTGTTTTAGAAGAATATGAGCATGCCAAAAAGAGAAATGCTAAAATTCTTGGTGAAATGGTAGGATATGGTACAACAGCTGATGCATTTCACATGACATCTCCTGATGATTCAGCAAAAGGTATAGAAGAGTGTTTAAGGATTGCTATTCAAGATGCTGATATAAGACCTGAACAAATTGGATATATCAATGCTCATGGCACATCAACTATACTTAATGATAAGCTTGAAACTCTAGGGATTAAGAAAGCATTTGGTGATTTTGCATATAACATCAATATTAGTTCAACGAAATCAATGACAGGACACGCCTTAGGTGCTGCAGGTGCTATTGAAACGATTGCTGTGATTAAAGC
>JAFGTI010000092.1 GCA_016934175.1 Acholeplasmataceae bacterium
TGTAATAACTAATGGAGTGAGTTCATCAATATTAGAATTATCAATATATACAGTCTGAAATGGTATTGTTACTTGAAAAACTGATGTCGTTGAATATTCAGTAATATATGGGTATCCAATTAAACTAAAAGTTAGTGTGTTTGCATCAGATTTTTCAATTAAAACTTGATACTCTAAATCAAAATCATTGTAGAAAGTGAAATCAAATTGATTCACCTTTAAAATCCTCACATTTTGTCCGGAAACTGCCCAAGTGGGCATTGTGTAATATTGCTCAAATGAAAAACCATTAAAATTTGAATCTAAAAGTACGCCAAGCATACCTGATGCAATAATACTCAGTTGTTCATTATTCAATTCTAGAGTTTCCAATTGAGTTAATAATGAAAAACGATCACCTGCAGCAATATTAATTTCTGTTATTTGATTTAATATAATATCAACATCTAATGGATTGATGTTAGTTATGTCATTTTGATTAATTACTAGATTGGCAAATTCTTCAGTCGTATACTCAGTTAAGTCATAGATTCTACGCTCTTTTAAATGTTGAATATCTGTATAAAAATCTTGATAAAATTGATCAAAGTCAAAATAATCAGTAATTGTAGAAGTAAATTGTTGATTAATATTTTCTTCTAATAATGCAACATTACTGCTGCTTACATCAAAGTAAGCGAGATTGTCTTGATTTTTAATAAGATTAGTTCTTGTTTGACTATAATTAAACTCAACAAGATTTAAAGGGATGTCATAAGAGTAATCCTGATACTGTAATTTGTATTCTGAATCAGTTTTCCATTTTTCAATATTTGAATTAAGAATCGATTCATATTGATCCTCATCATAACTACCCAAATATATGAATCCTAAGCTCGTTTGATCGACTGTGTTTGCAACACTAAAAACTGCAAGTGTAATACCTGCAAACGTTAAAGACAGTAATAAAACGATGAGTGTAATCATAAAGTAAGCATTCTGTTTAAATAAATGTTTCAACCTGTTCAAAACCATCACCTCTATTTAAGAATATTATACCAAATGAAATGGTCAAATAGACTGTTTTTTTTGATTTTGAAAGATTTTCAACATTTCACTTTCTGATTTGTTGAAACTAAATTGCCTATTTTATATTATAATGATGATGTAGAATGATGTGAGGTGAGTATATGAAAAGACAATTAAGTCATAGAGGCTTTACAGTGCTAGAAGCGATTGCTTCTATTTTTATCATTACTTTAGCTCTCACTACAGGTATCATGATTACAATTAATGTAAGAAATCAAACAATTGCCACTAATGAACGTATTTTAGCAGTTGAAGTTGGTTCGAGAATTAGAGACGATATAGTAAATAATACGACATATACTGAACTCGAAAATTGGATGAATGATCAAGAAGTGATAGTCAATTCAATAAATTGTTCATCATTGGCTACCCCTTTTTCTTGTGATGTCTTCACATATATTTCAAATGGAAAAACTTATGATACCAATGTAGTCATCACTTTTTTAGTTCCTTCAACTGAATCAACTCTTTATCAAGTTGTTCATTTTGAAATCACCATAGAATACTATAGCAATAGATATCTAACAATGGATGGTATTGTCTATGAATAAAAAAGGTGTAACACTGATTGAAATGCTTGCAGCCATAGTAATCTTCAGTCTAGCACTATCATTAGCTGCAACTGTGATTTCACTGATTAATAATGCAAGTGCTCGAATTGAAATAAACTCTCAAGCCAATTATCAGGGATTATTGATTGACAGACAATTAAAAGACGCCATTTTAGATTTCGCACCTACAAATTATAGTAATTGTGGTGGACAAAACTGTTATGTTTTAGAAAAAGAATTCACCTATGAATTCGATGCAAATTTAGGACAGATTGTATTAACCACTTATAGTCCCGCGCTTACCCATCAATTAAACATAAACAATGGTGAAATTTTAATTAATAACGTTCCTTTGGTCATTGATGATTTTACATTAGGAGATAATAGCGATATCGATATTCTACAAAACGGTACTCAAGTTTATTTAACAATTACTTATGAACTTATAGCAACTTCAGGTAAAGCTTTTACTTTTACAACATCATATAGTTTTGCAATATTAGCAATTCCTACACCCTAATATTGAAAGGAGGATAAAATAATGAAACTGAATCACAAAGGCGTTGGAATCGCAACAGCCATTGGTATTGTTGCTTTAGTTTTAGCCATTACGTCATCTTTACTCACTTATGCTGTATTTCAAGCTAATTTAGTTGATAAAAATATCGAGCGTACTGAAGCATATGCAAATGCAATGCAATCAGTTGATGCTACATTAAATATCATTGCAAGAGATCAAAACTTTGATCCTGCATATTTTTCAGATTTAGGTGCTTTCATGGGTGTTACAATCTCAGCTTATAGTGACACAGTGTACACTGTGACTTCACTAGTAACAACAACCAAAGAGATTACTAGCTATTTTTCTGGATCTGCTAGTGTTCTACCTTTAACATCTTCTGTATTTGACTATACAGGACAAGAACCCGATTTTAGTCTAGATCCTCTAATTACTCCAACCAATATAATGGCTCAATTTATACCTATATTTATTCAAACAACCTTTCCAAGCATTACACCTCAAACAGAATTTACAGATTTTAACAGTATTATGACCTATTTGTTTTCCTTAACTCAATCAACAGGTTCATACAGCTTAGAATCTCCAAGTATTATTACGAATCAAAGTAATCCCGTGGTTAGTGGACATTGGTATATCAACGGAGACGTTAGTTTATCAAGAAATCAAGATTTATTTATTCCTGAGGGTTATTTTTTAATTATTGATGGTAATTTAAATCTAGGGCGAGACTCTGAAATTACTGGGAACATCATTATCGACGGAACTTTGGATGGAGATGTTAGAAATTCTATTGACTCAAAGCTCCAAGGTACATTTTATGTCAGTGGTGATGTTTTAACTGCAAAATCTACATCATTTGGAACATCTATTCAACCAACTTTTGTACTTTGTGAAGGCAAAACTGTTATAGCAAACGATTCTACAGGTTATGGCTATTTTTTATCTAACAAGTTTACAGGAAATAGTAAAAGTATTGTCATTACTGGAGGTATTTATCCAATGACGCCTTCAAATTTTACAAAAACAATTATTTATCCAAATACAACTTTAGATGTTAATAACTTCTTTGATTATGCTATTCCTTCTGAGGTTCCATCTAGTGATGGTGGTGGAAGTGGATTCATCTTTACAACTCCAAAAATGAATTAAGATATCGACCGATATCTTTTTTTCATTTTCTTTACAAAATCAATAGATAATCATCCTTGATTAAACTTTGATTTATGAGATAATAAGTAATGAGGTGTTTTTATGAAATATTTAATCGCTGTTGATCTTGATGGGTCTTTACTAAATCGTCAAGGTGAACTTACAACTAAATCTATCAAAGTTCTCAATCATTTAACTTCACTTGGTCATGTCGTAGTTATAGCAACTGGTAGACCTTATGAAGGTGCAATACCAAAATATCTACAAATCGGTCTAACTACTCCACTGATTACTGATAATGGTGGGTCTATTGAAAATCCAATGGATCCAAGTTTTGCAAAACAAAAGACATATCTACCTTTAAATTTGGTTTATCAATTATTTGAGCACACTAAACACTATATTATTTCAGCTTTTTTTAGTGACAATAAAGTGGTTTATGCTTATAAGTATGATAAAAAACTCGAAGAGTTCTTTAGCGGCATGAGTAGTGCGCATGTTGTTGAACTTGATTTTTCAGATTTACAAGTTGAACCTACAGGACTTGTTTATTTAATTGATGCAAAACATATGAAAGAATTAGAATCTTACGTAAATACTGTATTTAAAGATACTTTATCGACACGCCTTTGGGGTGTAGATAATGGTTATGCATTGTATGAAATTTATTTAAAACATATTTCAAAATCATCAGCACTTACATATCTTCTAGATTATTATGGTATGCAAAAGGAACAACTCATTGCCTTTGGAGATGGTATCAATGATATCGAGATGATTAGAGATGCTCATTTAGGAGTTGCGATGGTCAATGGGGTTAATGAAGTAAAAGTTGTCCGTAAAGATATGACAAAATATTCAAATGATGAAGATGGCATTGCTAAATACTTAATTGATTACTTCCATTTAGATAATTTGAGATGAACCTTTATGGTTTATCTTTTTTTATGATGAAATATAAAACAATAAAGAAAATTTACATGAATTTTCAGGCTAAATTAATACTTAACATCATTCCTTATTTCTTTTAATTTATAAATATTTCATTATGGATGCCAGAGCATCCTTTTCGTGTTTTAAAAAACCGAATAAAAAGCAAATATTTACAAAGACATTGATATAAGGTATCTTTTTTGTTATATATATGGATTAGATTTCCATAAGTATCAAATGGATTGCCATCTATAAACTAGATTTCCCCATAATATTGGTATCTTTTTAACAAATTTAAAAACATTCAATAAAGATTCTTATTGATGTGGATAGTAATAAAAAAAGAGTTGAGTTTAATTTCAACTCTCGTTTATGATTTGTAATTTGATGATCAGATAAGATAACTAAAGATAAAAGAGTAATAAGTATTAGTCGTTCGTACCTCACTATAATTAGGATATATTACTAAGTGTAAGAAATTAAATATAGCCTTAAATTTATAAAATATTAATTGTATTTAAACTCTTGAATCGATTGTCAATCATATTCCCACTCTGATTATTGTACATATTTTTATCATAAATTTATCAACAAAAAAAGCCATATTGTATGGCTCTTTATTTTACTAGTGGCGTTTCAAGAGGGATTCGAACCCCCGACCGACGGCTTAGAAGGCCGTTGCTCTATCCAGCTGAGCTATTGAAACGTGTTTGGCAGGCAATGAATATTATAACCTAATCACATGCGAATGTAAAGTGTAAATTGACATCATTTTTATTATATAAAAAAGGGGAAGATTATGCAATCTTTCCCATTTTACTTATTTTATCTAAAATTCGCATTAAAGCTTGAGTATCCTCTTCACCAAGATTTCTTACCAAAAGTTTAATTGGACGATAATATTCTTCCTTGATA
Source organism: Acholeplasmataceae bacterium (assembly GCA_016934175.1). Classification (GTDB taxonomy): domain Bacteria; phylum Bacillota_I; class Bacilli_A; order Acholeplasmatales; family Acholeplasmataceae; genus Peloplasma. The sequence goes on from JAFGTI010000092.1 coordinate 5,140, forward strand.
GATTCGACATATGCCTTTCCTTTAGCTGTCAAAGAAATGTAAGTCACTCTTAAATCTTTATCTGATGTCTCTTTTTCTAAATATTCTTTTTCAACAAGTTCGTTTACTTTATGAGTGATTGCTGGTAATGTGACTCTTAATGTTTTTGCAACATCGGTTAATTTGATTTTTTGAAACAAATCACAAAATGCTACACAAAACATAACCATGATATCCGCATCACTGAGTTCAGTAGTTGTTCTTTTATAGATGCCACTTCTTCTGAAAACTTGAAGTGCACGATCCAATCTTTGTAGTTTTTGATATTCTCTCATTTTTATCTCCTTTGAATACATCATGAAAAATGAATGCCTAGCCATGATGATACATACATGTATATCAAGGTGCCTTATTCTACTTAAATTTTATCACAATATGTGATTTTTATATATTTTATGCATTTTTTTAAGTGATTCTACTCTTTTTTCGTCTGCATTTACCATTATTTTTTCAATTTGACGCGCTTTTCTTTGATAATATGGTTTAGCTTCTGGTTTGCTTTTTAGTATAGGTCCCAGTAATATGTCATCTTCATTTAAAATCATTTTTCCCCTTATTACTTTTAAGATAACATAATAAAATCTATCATGAATAATGAACTCATCAACAATCGAAAATCCATTATTCATTAAATACGTTCTAAGAATTTCTATTTTATCGTTTGCCTGAAGTAGATACTCATGATGCCCGGATGGTGCATGATCTAAAATATTTGTAATTAAATAAGCGCCCATGCCAGCAATAATTGCTAAATCAAATTCTTCTTTGATATCTGAAAATCCATCAGATATCACATAAGATATGGGATATTTTCTTAGGTTCTTTTTTGCTTGATTTAAAGGCTTTTCTCTTAAATCACTTGCAATAGCACTTTTTATGTATCCTTTTTCAAATGCACTTGATAAAACCAATCCATGATCGGTCCCAATATCCAGTACTTTATTATATCCTCGAGTCAAATCTGCTAAAAATTCAATTCTTTTACTTCTTGCCATAGTAAAACTCACGTAATTTATTTTGACGTGATGGGCTTCTAAGTTTTCTTAAAGCTTTGGCTTCAATTTGACGTATACGTTCACGGGTAACACCAAATTCACGACCAACTTCTTCAAGTGTATGATTCTTACCATCAAACAAACCATATCGCAATCTTAAAACTTTTTCTTCACGGTCTGTGAGGGTTTCCAAGACTTCATCAAGTGTTTGTTTAACCATTTCTTGAAGCATAAATTCATGAGGGGTGAGCGCGTTAGGATCAGAGATAAAATCACCTAAAGATGAATCTTCTTCTTCACCAACATGTGCTTCAAGAGAAATAGGTTCTTTTGCTATTCTTTGAATATTTTGAACTTTTTCTGCTGTAATCCCCATTTTTTGAGCAATTTCATCTAATGAAGGTTCTCTACCTAAATCTTGGATAAGTTGTCTTTGAATACGAATCATTTTGTTAATGGTTTCAACCATATGAACAGGAATACGAATGGTTCTAGCTTGATCAGCTACAGCACGCGTAATCGCTTGACGAATCCACCATGTAGCATATGTTGAAAACTTAAATCCTTTTTCGTGATCAAATTTGTCTACAGCACGCATAAGTCCCATATTACCTTCTTGAATTAAATCCAAGAATAGTAATCCACGGCCTACATATCTTTTTGCAATTGAGACAACTAATCGGTAATTTGCTTCGACTAATTTATTTTTTGCAATCATTGCACGTTCAAGTGCAATCTTTAATTCTTCAACATCATTTTCAGGTAAAACTAAAATACCATTTTCAATTTCATCGAGTTGTTCTTTAGCGTAACGTCCATTTGAAACTAAAACTGCATATTTCTTTTCATCTTCGTGATTCAATAATGGAATTTGTCCGATTTCTTTTAAGTACATACGTACAGGATCATCAATTTTAATATTTGACGCGATAGTTTCGATGTTGATTAGTTCCTCTTCTTCAACCTCTAGACCACTTAAAGATAAGTCATCAGGTTCGACTTCTTCCAAGTCAAAATCAGCATCATCATCGTCTTCTTCAATTTCTAATACATTTGTCGATAAGACTTCGTCTTCATCTTCTAGATCTTCTGGTAAAAGAATATCTATGTCATTATCCAAAAGTTCTCTTTCAATATTAAAGTATGATTCACTACCTGGTTTTGCATAAGGCAATACATCTTCAAGATTCAATAATTTATCTTTACCCGCTTTCTTGACTAGCTGAGCAACAATTTTTTCTAGTTCCACAAAATACCTCCTATTTGTTATGTTTCAATAAAACAATGATTTGATCTCTTTCATTGATTAATATATCACTGACATTATCTTCATTTTTAATCTTTTCTCTTAAATATTCCAACCGACGTTTTAAATTTGCTTCTTTCACCAAAGCTATATAAGGACTCAATTCATCAGTAGAAATAACGATATTGTTCGTCCAAAACATATCTGTAAGCAAAACATTTTCCATATGTTGTCGTTGTTCTAAAGTGAGTTGATCTAAGAAATCATTAATGTCAAGCTCTCTATGATCTTCATAATAATTCTCTATTTTCAATCTGATAGCCGCTGTAATCGTTTCAGCAAAATCTGTTTGTTTTAAACTTTTCATGATAAACTCAGCAGCTTCTTTTGATCTTAACATTGCAAAAATTAAATATCTTTCTGCTTTTTGGTGCTTATCAATCATTTTTGGTTGATCACTTTTTGGTATAATCGGTTCACTTTGAACTGATTTTTTCCTTTGAAGAGATTCTACTGGAATATTTAAATCATGAGCAAGTTTTTGAGCATAGAATGCTCGAATACTACTATCTGAATTTTGAATCATAACCATAACTTGTCTTCTAAATGCTTTCATATCGTTGGCATCTTGTAGATTTTTTCCTTGCTTATAGTAATGATATCTAAACGCATATGCGTCTAATGTATATTCACCAAACAACATTTCATACTTTTCGGGTCCATAAGCTTTGATGAAATCATCTGGATCCATCTTCTCAGGAATCGTTAACACTTCAACTTTTAGCTGTTCTCTTTCTAATAACGGAATCGCGTGATCGGTAGCTTTTAATCCAGCAGCATCTCCATCATATGCTATCAATACTGATTTCGTTACATTTTTAATGAGTTGTGCTTGATTTTTTGTCAATGCAGTTCCCATAGTAGCAACTCCATTTTTAACACCTGCCGCATATGAACTGATGACATCAAAGAATCCTTCATACAAGACAACTTGTTTACTCATTCTAATGTCACTTAATGCTTCAAACAGGTGATAGAGTAAATATCCTTTTTTAAAGATGACTGTTTCTGGACTATTGATATATTTAACTTGATCTTTTGGATTGAGTGTTCTTCCACTTAATCCAACAACATCACCTCTAGGACTTGTTATTGGAAAAATAATACGATCACTAAATAAATCATAGTAAGTGCCATCATCAGCCTGTTTAACAACACCAAGTAATATCATATCACTAACTGCATATTTCTTATCTTTTAATACTTGATAAAGTGTATCAGAGTGTCCTGTTGCATACCCAAGTTTAAAATGAGAAATAAGTTCATCAGTCATTTGCCGTTGATAAAGATATTTAAGTGCTTCTTGACCTTTTTCACTATTTTTTAAGTTAAATTGATAGAATTGTGCAACTTCATTCATTAATTTAAAATAGTGTGTATTTGGATCACTTTTTACTTTTTTATGTTTAATTTCAATACCTGCACGTTCTGCAAGTTCTAAAGCTGCTTCTTCAAATGATATATTTTTAATCTTTCGATAAAAATTAATTGGCGTTCCCCCTTCGCCGCAAGACATACATTTTGCAATATTTTTTTCTGGAGATACTGAAAAACTAGGCGTTTTCTCCTGATGAAAAGGGCATAGACCCATGAAATTTTTCCCACGCTTAGATAACGAAACAAATTCGCTGACCAAATCAACTATTGCAGTTTTTTCATTAATCTCGTTAATGAGTTTATCTTCCATAAAGGTCTTCCTTTCTTTTTATGATAAATAGCTTAATCCATAACCAAAGGGATACATCACAATTGATTCCTCATAATCTGATCGTGTTGATGTAAACCCAACTTGAGATAAATCTCTTGGCCATGTATAGGATAACTTCCCAGTAAAATCATAATCTCCAAAAATCACATCTGCAATTCCTGTTCCACCTTCGGAACCTGGCAACCAAGCTGCAACAAACGCATCAAATGAATTGATATCATCACCTAAGACCAAAGGTCTTCCTGAGATGAGAATACCTATTACTTTTTTTCCAGCATCATGAGCTTGTTTCGCTAATAATAGTGCTTGATCATTATCTGGGTGGGCTAAACCTTGTGTTAATGTGAGTTGATCATTATCTCCAGCGCCCTCACTATATGGGATTTCAGATAGAACGACCACAACTGTACTAGCCTCAGTCCATGAAGATACTAATTGAGTACTTGAAGATTCTAAAACATTACTAAATGCTTGAGAAATACTTATACCTACTCCGATATCAGCTTCGGTATTGCCTAGCCAGTATGTCGTCCATCCGCCGCATAAATAACCAACGTTATTTGATGCAGGTCCAGCAATATAAATGAGCTCATCTTTATTTAACGGTAATGCTTCTTCATTATTTTTTAGTAGCACCAAAGATTCTCTAACTGCTTGTCTTGCTATATCCTGGTGGATACTACTATATAAATAATCTATTGGATCTAATCTTGCAAATGGTTCATCAATTAGACCTCTATTATACTTAACTGTCAGTATTCTACTTACAGCATCATCAATACGTTCAACTGATATATTATCACTGATTACTGCTTGATATAAACTAGATAATGCTGATTCCCAATCAGAAGGTTCCATGAGCATATCAACACCAGCATTCACAGCTGTAACAATTTGTTCATCATATGATCCTGGTAATTGATGTATAGCATTCCAATCACTGATAATAAATCCTTCAAACTCTAATTCTTCTTTTAATACTTCTGTAATCCAATAATGACTTCCATGCATTTTTATATCATCAATCGCACTATAAGAAATCATGATGGTATCCACACCTGCGTTAATTGCTTGGACATAAGGGGATAGATGAATATCACGAATTGTTTGTTCATTAACAGTGACATTTCCTTGATCAATACCACCTATAGTTCCACCATCAGCAACAAAGTGTTTTGCTGTTGCACTCACTCCATTTTCTTGAAGTCCAAAAATCATGTGTTTCACAAGATTTTGATGGATAAGCGGATTTTCGCTTAATCCTTCATATGTGCGTCCCCAAGATATATCAGAAACAACACTAACAGCTGGAGCAAATGTCCAAGTTATTCCTGTAACTAGCATTTCTTCTGCTGTCGCTTTTCCGATTTCATACATCAAATCCGAATTATTTGCAGCACCTAAACCAATATTATGTGGGAAAATCGTAGCACCATACAAATTATTATTTCCATGAATCGCATCAACTCCATAAATAATTGGAATTTCACTTGTGCTTTTCAATGCACTTTCTTGATAATCTGCGTACATGTCATACCATACATCAGCTGAATCGATATAAGAAGTCGGATGACTGCCACCACCACTTAAAATAGAGCCAATACCATACTGCTCAACTTGATCTGGTGTGATATATGCTCTTTCAGCTTGTATCATTTGAGCTACTTTTTCAATTAAAGACAGCTCATTTAATTTTTCGCTAACCAGTTCTTTAATCGTTGGTTCTACTAACGGGGGTACAATAGGAATATATGGAATATCTGGATTTTCATTTTCTGTACAGCTACTCATGAATAAGATTGAAATAATCATCGCTAGAAGACTTATAATTTTTTTCATGGTACCCACACTTTCAAATTAGAATTTTGTTTCTTTTTCGATATAGTTTCTTAATTCTTTAATGGGAACTCTGACCTGAGCCATTGTATCTCTATTTCTAACAGTTACCGTTTGATCATTCTCAGTATCATGATCAATTGTTATGCATAGATAAGTTCCGATAGCGTCTTGTCTACGATATCTTTTTCCAATATTTTGTGTTTCGTCATAAACCACATCAAAATATTGATTGAGTTCTTCAAAAATTTCGATTGCTTTTCCTGAATGCTCTTTTTTTATTAATGGAAGCACAGCTGCCTTATATGGAGCTAACGCTGGATGAATATGTAGAATTTGTCTCGTATCACCAGAATCAAGAGTTTCAACATCATAACCATTGGTAAGGAAAGCTAAGACTAATCTTTCAACACCAACTGAAGGTTCAATCACATATGGCAAATATCTTTCATTAGTATCAGGATCTAAATATGCTAAATTTTCACCTGAATGTAATTGATGTGCTTTAAGATCATAATCTGTTCTAGAAGCAATACCCCATAATTCATCAAATCCCCAAGGAAATTGAAATCTAATATCGGTAGTCGCATTTGAATAATGGCTGAGTGCTTCAGGTTTATGATCATCAAAAATTAAACTTTCTTTTTTAAGACCTAGAGAAATTAGCCAGTCCATGCAAAATTGTTTCCAATAATTAAACCAATCCATTTCAGTACCAGGTTTAACGAAAAATTCCAGTTCCATTTGTTCAAATTCACGAGTTCTAAAAATGAAATTACCTGGAGTGATTTCATTTCTAAACGCTTTACCCACTTGGCATACACCAAAAGGGACTTTTTTTCTTGTCGTACGTTGAATATTTTTAAATTGTATAAAAATTCCTTGAGCTGTTTCAGGACGTAAATATATTTGATTTGCTTGTTCTAAAACTACACCTTGATATGTTTGAAACATCATATTAAAAGCTCTAATAGGCAAAAACTCTTTTTTACCACAATTAGGGCAAGTCACTTGTTGGTCGATAAGATACTGATACATCTGATCTGTACTCCAACCATCTGCAGAAACGCTATGATTATGATCTTCAATCAATTTATCTGCTCTAAATCTTTGATTGCAACTCTTGCATTCAGTCAAGGGATCACTGAAACCGCCAACGTGTCCGCTGGCTTTCCAAACTTCACTGTTCATCAAAATTGAACTATCTAAAAGTACATTATAAGGTGTTTGTCGTTGAAATTTCTTAATCCAAGCATCTTTAATGTTCTTTTTTAGAAGGCTTCCTAAAGGACCATAATCCCAAGTATTTGCCAGCCCACCATAGAGTTCACTTCCTTGATATATATATCCTGTTGATTTTGCATATTGTACGATTTGATCGAGTGTAACCATGTGAACACATCCTTTAATGTCTATTTTAGATTTTTTAATGTCGTTTGTAAATGAAACTGGTAATATTTTAAAATAAAATCTTTTATTTTAGCAATACTATCTGATTCATACGCTTCTAATGCCTCAAAAGGTATTAAATTTAGTTTCAATAAGACAATTGCTTCTTTGACTTCTAAATCTACAATATCTGTGTCCTTTTGATAGATTAGACCACCTTTTTCAATATTGACACCTTGTACTTTTCTACCATCAGCATTCAAATCCAATGGATACCCTAACGGTTTTAACATTTTTAATGCAAAGCTCAATGCTGAAATATTTAAATATGGTGATTGTAGTGCTTGAACTAGATCATGATAAATTTCTTGGTGTGAGTAATTATCAACAACTAATTGATCAATAATCTCTAGCATCAAAGCAGCTTGCTTAGTTAAAGCATAATCTTTTTTTATTTCTGAAAAATCATTAATTATTTTTGCTTCAGCAAGTGTGAAAAAAGATTTGTCAGAATCTTTAAATTCGATTTGTGTAAGATATTGAGCAAGAATGCGATTTGCACTATTTAATTTTTGTGATCCTTGTGCAAGTAGTGTCTTCTTACCTTTTTTTGTATAAACATAAAGTAATCTTGCATGCTCTTGATAGGGCTGGGTTTTATATATAATGCCTTCCATCAGCTTTCATCACCAATACCAAAAGCTTTTAAATCATTGGGACGATTTCGCCAATCTTTTTTTACTTTGACCCATAACGTTAAGTGTATTTTAGTATTTAAAATTTGATTAATTTCTTTTCTGGCTTCAGTTCCAATTTTTTTGATTTTTTCTCCAGCTTTACCAATAAGTATTTGCTTTTGGGTTGTACGTTCAACAATAATAAGAGCTGAAACATCAATTGTGTTTAATTCAAGATTTTCTTCTAAGGATTCAATGACAACGGCAACTGAATGGGGAACTTCTTGTTCAGTATGAAATAGTATTTTTTCTCTAATCAATTCTGACATAAGTTGGTTTTCACTTTGGTCACTTTTCATTTCTTCAGGAAAAAATAGGGGTCCCTCAGGTAAATAGGGTTGGAGTGTTTCTATAAGATGATTCAAATTTTTTTTATCTTTTGCAGAAACAGGAGTAACACCTTCAAAAGCATAAGCATCCAGATATGAAATAATAACTTCATCAATAGCAGATCTATTTTTTAATAAATCAATCTTATTAATTACTAAAAATACTGGGATTCTTAAGCCCTTAAAATATGCAATAATATGATCTTCAGCACTACCTTTTGCATCATCAACAACAAACAAGACCATATCAACATCTTTTATCGATGAAACTGCAATTCTATCGATGGTTTTGTTGAGTAGGTCTTTGCCTTTATGCATGCCTGGTGTATCCACAAAAATCATTTGAAAATCTGGTTGTGTATAAACTCCCATGATTCGATTTCGTGTTGTTTGAGGTTTAGGACTCATTATTGCAATCTTTTTACCTATTAAAGCATTGATTAATGTTGATTTCCCAACATTTGGTCTCCCTACAATAGCAACAAATCCAGATTTATGGTTACTCATCTTTTGGCTTTTCATCTAAAACGAATGCATAAGGAAGTAAACCGTCGGGAGTTGTTTCCATCGTTTTCCCTTCAGTATTCGCTAAAACGATTTTTGTGTCTTTAGGTAGTAGTTCATGCATCACTTGACGGCATGCACCACAAGGTGATACTGGTCCGTGATCATTAGCAACAATGGTCATCGATACGATATCTTCTTTTTTATAACCTTGGCTGTATAAAGAAAATAATGCACTTCTTTCTGCACAGTTCGATAAACCAAAAGATGCATTTTCAATATTTGCACCTAATATATAGGTGCCATCCTTAAGTAAAATAGCTGCCCCAACCTTAAAATTTGAGTAGGGTGTGTATGCACGGCTTCTCGCTAATAATGCTTGTTCTAAATCTTTCATGATGTTGTCCTTTCCAACTTCGCATTTTTTAAAATGCGTTCTTGTTCTTCAATCATTAATTTTTCTTCTTCTGGAGTGTGATGATCATACCCTAATAGGTGTAGATATCCATGAACCGCTAAAAATCCGATTTCTCTTTCAATTGAGTGTCCATAATCACTAGCTTGAATTTTCGCTTGTTCGATTGAGATGAATATATCTCCAAGTGAATCATCATCTTGATCATCATTTATAAAACTTAATACATCAGTTGGTTTATCGATATGACGATAAGTTTGGTTCATTTGCTGTATATATTTTTGATCAACGAAGATAATCTGCATATTTTTCGACTGTTTAATCGGATTAAATATTGATTTAATCAATGCTTTAATCTCTGTAATATTTTCTTTTGTTTGATTATGAAGATTTATTTTCATTGATTTCATACCTTTCGAGTATCCGTTGAACAAGTGGGTGTCTAACGACATCTATTTTTTCAAAAGTAATAATCTTAATATCATCTAATTCTGTTAATAGGTCTAACGCTTGATTTAGCCCTGATGAGGCGCCTTTAGGTAGATCTGTCTGTGATGGATCGCCTGTTATGACCATTTTAGATGCAAATCCTAATCTCGTTAAAAACATCTTCATCTGAACTTTGGTTGTATTTTGTGCTTCATCTAAAATTACAAAAGCATTTTCCAAAGTACGACCTCGCATGTATGCGAGTGGGGCAATTTCAATGATTCCTTTTTCTATGAGTGATAAAGTTGTTTGCACACCTAACATTTCATAAAGGGCATCATATAAAGGAACCAGATAAGGATCAACCTTTTCTTTTAAATCCCCCGGAAGAAATCCTAAGTTTTCTCCAGCTTCTACAACAGGTCTCGTTAAAATTAACTTTTTAATTTTACTATTTTTTAAATCAGACACCGCTTGCGCGACAGCAAGATATGTTTTCCCTGTTCCTGCAGGACCAACACCGAAAACTAAGTCATAATTTGAAATAGCTTCAACATATTTCTTTTGATTAAAAGTTTTTGGGTAGATTGATCTTCCAGAATCATTAACTAATACTTTTCTTCTGTTTTGATATAACTCAAACACATTATCTAATTGTTCTTTTTCTGCCAACTTAATAATATACATAACATCTCTTTCAGATAATTGAATTTGATGTTCAGCAAGTTCAATCAAGACATCAAAAATAGCTTCCAAGAATGGTATTTGTTCTTTTTTGGCATCCGTAATAACTTCAGACCCCATGACTGAAACATTCATACCTAAATATTGCTTGAAAACCAATAGATTACGATCTTGAATGCCTACTAATCTTGCGATTGCTTCGGCATGATGAATTTGTCGATTTAATTTCATTAAATCCGCTCCTTTACCGTGTATTTATTATACCACACGGTAAAAAATAAAAAAGCACTCCCATACTTTTTTATACTTAAAACAAAAAAACGCACCCATTTGAGTGCGAATTTTATCATCTTTACTTTTTCTTAGCGCGAGCTGCGCGTTGTGCATCTTTACGAGCAACACTAGGTTTCACGTAAAATTCACGTTTGCGTGCTTCTTGGAGGTTTCCTGACTTAGAAACATCACGTTTAAAGCGACGTAAAGCATCTTCAATTGATTCTTTATCGCGAACGATTGTTTTAGGCATGATCTGCCCTCCTTCCACGCTAGGTTCATAGCCTTATTTATTATATATGATTTTTGATAATTTGTCAAAAAATTTTATGTTTTTTTAACGGATAGATAACTTAATGCATAAAGACATGCCGCTTCTGTAGGAATAATGTTTTGACCCAATGAAATAGAAACTGCTTTCTTCGCTAATAACATACTTCTTTCACTCTCATCAATTCCGCCTTCAGGTCCAATAATGAGCAAAATTTTCTGATTGCTTATTGGATTTATGATGACTTGATCGATTGTTTTTGTCTTATTGTTTTCATCAGCAAGTAATATAAGATCATAACTTGAATAATCTATATTCTTTAATGATTTTTCAAACATTAGTTGAGGAATATCGAACCTATGTGCAAGCTCAGCAGCTTCTTTTGCTATCAAAGATAATCTTTTTATTTTGTTTTCGGTATTTTCTAATTTTGCTATAGATCTTTTCATTGGAACAAAAATGATTTTCGAAACATCAAAAATTGTAGAGTACTTAACTACAAACTCATTTTTTGCACCTTTTGGTAACCCTTGAATTAATGTTATATCTGATTGATGACCACGTTTTAATTCGTGAATCAAATCATAACTGACGCTATCATCACCAATCTGAATAGATGCTAAATAACATTTGCCACCTGAGCAAACGATAATCTCATCAGAATCTTTCATACGCATCACTTTTTTAATATGATGTGCATCTTGGCCTTCAATTCTATTATTAATTTGTTCTAAAAAATATCTTTGTGGCATATTTTTACCTATAGTAATGAAAAAAGTGCTTCAAAAGAAACACTTTCAACTTGTTAATTTCGATTTAAGAATGTGGCAAATTGTTTGATAAAACAACAGCAACTACAAGAAAGACTGCTAGTGCTGCAGCTGTACGCATTAAAAACAATTCAAAACCTCTTGTTTTCTTATTTTTAAACAATTCGGACTTTTCTCCACTGAAAGCGTCGCTAATATTATCAGTTGAATGCATCATCATAACAACGATAGCAAGGAAAATCGAATCAAACACTATTAAATAATCAATCCAAATCATATAATACCTCCTAAAACTCAATTAATGATAACAAATTTTGATTTTTTTGTCAATGAGAATCATAACATTCACATAGTTTTATCCTTATTACATAAGGAATTAGTAATTGCTCTTACTTTACAGTATTTTCTATGAAAAATGATGCGCTGGAACACCCTTGAGCTTACTATATGCTGGAGCATCTTTGATAACAACAGAATTTGCACCGACAATAGAATGATCTCCAATATGGATCGGACCAATAATTTTTGCACCAGCATAAACAATAACACCTTGTCCTAATTTGGGATGTCTATCAACCTTTTCAAATGTGTTAGCTCCCAAAGTGACGCCATGATATAGTACGCAGTGATCACCAACTACAGCTGTCTCTCCAATAACCAAACCCATGCCATGGTCGATAAATACGCATCTTCCAATTTGAGCAGCAGGATGAATATCGATTCCTGTTTTTTTCCTAGTCCCATAAGCAATAAATCTCGCAATGTTCTTTAACCCCTTAAGATATAATTTATGAGCAATACGATGACGCCTCAAGGCGATTACTCCTGGATAAGTAAAAAATATCATTAATTTGCATGGTGCTGCTGGGTCAAATTTTTGAGCAGCACCTACATCTCCTCTTGTACACTTAAACATTTATTCATATAATGCTGTCGATAAATACCTTTCTCCGGTATCACATACAATGACAACAATCCTCTTTCCTTCATTCTCTTTAAGTTTTGCAATCTTTGATGCTGCAAATAGAATTGCTCCTGATGATATACCAGCGAAAACACCTTCTGTTTTAGCAAGTATACGTGCAGTTTCAAATGCATCATCATTTGATACGGTAATAATTTGATCAATAATTTTGGTATTTAATACCACTGGTATAAAACCAGCTCCAATACCTTGAATTGCATGTGGTCCAGGTACTCCACCAGATAATACAGGTGAATCTTCTGGTTCAACAGCGATTATTTTAACATTTGGACATGCTTTTTTTAGAACTTCTCCGACTCCAGTTATTGTACCACCGGTGCCTACACCAGCTATAAAATAATCAATTTGATGATTCATATCTTCAAGAATTTCTAGTGCTGTTGTTTTTCTATGAATTTCTGGATTTGCTTCATTTTGGAACTGCATAGGCATTACATAATTTTTATTTTTATTAATTAATTCATTTGCTTTCGCTATCGAGCCTTTCATACCAAGTTTAGCTTCTGTTAAAATGACATGAGCACCAAGTGCTTTTGCAATTTGAACCCTTTCTTTACTCACTGATTCCGGCATGACTAAAATTAATTTATATCCTTTAGCAGCACAAATAAATGATAGTCCAATACCTGTGTTTCCACTAGTGGGTTCTATAAAGACTGTATCATCATTAATGAGTCCTTTTTTTTCAATGGATTCAATTAAAGCGTAAGCTAATCTATCTTTAACGCTTGATAATGGATTATGATTTTCTAGTTTAGCAATAATTTCAGCTTCACTGTTAATTAATTTTTCATATCTTTTTAATCTAAGCATTGGTGTATTACCAATAAGATCAATATAACTGTTTGCTATTCTCATGAGCATCATCTCCTTTTTACTTCACTATTATACTTTTTTTTAACTGCTATTGCTTGTAATATGATTTGCATCATTGATTATGCTATAATGTGCTTGGTGATAAAATGGAAATTAAAAAATTCTCTTTAGGAAATCTGAGAAGTAATTGTTATATTGTTTATGAAAATAAAAAAGCATTTGTTGTTGATCCGGGATATGAAAATGATGAAATTGTTCCTTTTTTAAAAACGAATGATTTAAAATTGGAAGGTATTTATTTGACACATGGACATCCAGATCATGTTGGAGGAGTTAAACAATTAAAAGACATTTATCATTGTCCAGTTTATGCTCCTAAAAAAGATGAGATATGGTTATCTTTATCTCCCTATAATCAAATCGGATATGAGATACCTGTCGATGTCTGGATGAATGATTTAGATCAAATTATTTTTTTAGATAAAGAATTTACAGTTTATGAAACTCCTGGTCATTCTGAAGGGGGAACGATATTAAGTTATCATCATATTTTATTTACAGGTGATACTTTATTTTTCCAAAGCATCGGTAGAACAGATATTCCTTTTGCAAATCAACAAAAAATTTATTCGAGTATTAAGCGTATATACGAGCTTTTTGATGATGTTGTAGTCATTTATCCCGGGCATGGACGATCTTCTACGATTGGACATGAAAAAAAATTCAATCCTTTTGTTAGACAATAA
>JAFGTI010000093.1 GCA_016934175.1 Acholeplasmataceae bacterium
ATCTAATGCTGAAGTGGGTTCATCAAAAAGCATAATTGTTGGGTTCATGCATAATGCTCGTGCGATAGCAACTCTTTGTTTTTGACCCCCGGATAAAAGTGTCACTGGTGAGTTGATAAAATCTTGCATACCCACTTTCGTTAAGTAGGTTTTTGCTATACTTTCTGCTTCTTCTTTTGATTTACCCAGAAGCTTAATAGGACCCATTGTGCAATTGTGTAAAACATTTTTATGATTGAATAAATTAAATGATTGAAATACCATGCCAATATGCATTCTAAGTTCTTCAAGATTTGTTTTTTGATCCATTAAATCTTTACCTAAAAAGTAAATATGTCCATCGTCAGGTTCATTTAATAAATTTAGACAGCGAAGTAGTGTTGTTTTCCCAGATCCAGATGATCCAATTATAGTAACAACTTCTTTTTCACTGATATCAAGGTTGATTCCATTTAAAACAAGTTGATCATCAAAATGCTTATGAATATTTCTTATTTCTAATAAGTGATTAGGCATTCATGGTCACCTTCTTTACTTGAGTTTTTCCTTTTTCGAGACGAGCAACAACTTTACTAGTAAAAAAAGTTAAGATTAAATAGATAACCGCAGCAATGAAAAACCCTTCGACTATTCGATAGTTTGAAGAAGTCGCTGATTGCGTCGCTTTAAAGATATCAACGACACCTATCACGCTTAATACTGCTGTATCTTTTAAATTGACAATGAACTCATTTCCAATAGCCGGAAGTGAATTTTTAATTGCTTGTGGTAAAACAATTTGAAACATCGACTGATTTCTTGAAAAACCAAGACTTCTTGCTGCTTCCATCTGTCCTATATCAACACCGTTAATTCCACTTCTAATGACTTCTGCAATATATGCCGTTGTATTTAAGGTTACAACAAAAAGACCAGCCACTAATGGTCTCCACCAACTCAGACCTAGAGGGGCAATCCCATAGTAGAATATCATCGCTTGAACAATCATAGGTGTTCCTCTAAAGACTGTGACATAGACATAAGAAAAACCTTGACCAAATTTCTTTAAAATTTTAGTCAATATAAGATCTCTTCTGATATCTATTTCTTGTGTTCTGATAATGGTAAGTAGGAGGGATAAAAGAAACCCTCCGACTGTACCAACAATTGATAAAAATAATGTGATGAGTATTCCTCTAATAAAAAAACCTGAGTATGTATCAAGAAGATACATGATTGTTTGAAAAAACTGATCTTTTGGTGGCAAACTCAAATAAATCATTTTATTCTTGTGGCTGTCTTAAAAGTGCAGCTTCCATATAGTCATTTCTTGTTTGAGTAGAAATACTTGCTAGGGCTGCATTGACCGCTGAAAGAAGATTGATATCTTCTTGTCTTAAAGCAACAGAAACGATAACCTCTTCATCATCAATTGTAAATCCTTGTCCATCAGCAAAGACGATAATTGAGAAATTACTATTTGATGCAGCTAATCCTTGAGCCACAGGAAGTTCTGCAACGAATCCATCAACTGTCCCCGATGATAATGCTATTGATAGCGCACTATAGCTATTTAGTGTTGTCTGATGTAACACACCAGGAATTTGATCAATTAATGTATCTTGAATTGTTCCCTCTTGAGCAACAATTTTAGCACCTGAAAAATCAGCAAGTGAAGTGGCATCAACGTAATCGCCATTTGTACTGACAACCATGACTTGTTCAGAACGAAAATATTCATTACTAAATGCAACAGTTTGTGCACGTTCAGCTGTAGGTGTCATACCTGCAATGATGACATCAATTTCTCCAACAGTTAATGCAGGGATTAATCCAAGCCAATCAATAGCACGCACAACAAGTTCTAATCCTAAAGCATCAGCAATTTGTTGTGCCATGACAACATCATATCCATCAACATAAAATCCTGGTTGATCATCTAATGGTACAGTATAATCATTCGTATCTGCAGTAGACCAATTAAATGGTGCATAAGCAGCTTCCATACCTACAATCAGTTGTGTTTCGTTATCTAGATTAAACTGATCGTCTCCTTGACATGCACTAAGTCCAAAAACTAATGCCAATATAAAACCTAAAACTAAAATTCTTTTCATTCTCTCTTCCTCTTTCTTTTGTTTTTTTTAACAAAAAAAGCACCCGAGAGGACACTTCACAAATAAAATATATTCATGCTAGCGCCTCTACTTTCGTAGGAGTGTTATAAGTGTTTCTTATAACCCCATGATTTACCTATGCCTAAGTTAGTCATTCGGCGATGATTGCCTTTCAATTCCTTCTTTGTCTGCCGACTCCAGAATTTACTTTTCTACATCGCTACCTCTATGCTCTTAAATTGTACAAAACTAATTGTAACATATATATTTCATATGTCAATAAAAATCTCAATAAAAAATAGAAGGGGGACCCTTTCGAGTCCCCATACCTTTTGAAAATTTAGATTTTATTAACGTTTGCCGCTTGTTGTCCGCGGTCGCCGTTTTTAACTTCAAATTCTACTTGGTCGCCTTCTGCTAATGTTTTGTAGCCTTCAGTTTGAATTGCGCTGAAATGTACAAAAATGTCTTTGCCGTCAGCTGAAGAAATAAATCCATATCCCTTATCAGCGTCGAACCATTTTACTACTCCGGTCATTGTGATACTCCTTTTAATATAACTTAGCAACTTAATGCCTAAATTCATTATACACAAGACATTAATAAAATACAAGGACATAACTCAATTAAGTGATGATTATGTAAATTGACTTTGATATAGCTTATAATAGAATCCTTTTTGATCCAATAATTGACTGTGAGTGCCCTGTTCAATGACATTCCCTTCATCAACAACCAGTATTAGATTCGCATTTTGAATGGTAGAAAGTCTATGTGCTATCACAAATGTTGTTTTATTTTCCATTAATGAAATCATTGCTTTTTGAATAAGAACTTCTGTATGTGTATCAACGTTTGAAGTTGCTTCATCCAAGATAAGCATTTTAGTTTTTGATAGCATTGCTCTGGCTATAACTAGTAGTTGTTTTTGTCCTTTAGAAATATTGAGTCCTTGATCAGTAAGAATTGTATCATATCCATGGGGCAAATGAGCAATAAATGAGTGAATACGTGCTTTTTTTGCTGCTTCTTCAACTTCTAGATGACTGACTTCACCATTTCCATAGGCAATATTCTCAAAAACAGTACCATGAAAAATCCATGTATCTTGTAAAACCATTGAAAAAGCCTTTCGTAAACTCTTTCTAGTCAATGATTTTGTATCATATCCATCAAGATAAATATGTCCTGAATTGATATCATAAAAGCGCATCAATAAGTTAACAATAGTGGTTTTTCCTCCACCTGTTGGGCCTACAATAGCAACAACCTGACCTTTTGGTGCTGTAAAATTGACATGATCAAGTACTATTTGATTCTCTAAATAACTAAATGAAACATCCTTAAATTCTACTTTCCCTTGAACATCAGCATAGTCTTTTGCATCTTCAATATCTTTAGGTTCATCTTCTTGATCCAAAACTAGGAAAACTCTTTCTGCTGCTGCAAGTGCACTTTGAATTTCAGCCATGATATTTGACATTTGATTGATGGGCCCAGAAAATCTTCTGGAATAAAGTGTAAAGCTCGTTAAATTACCTAAACTGATATATCCTAAGAAATAAAGTATACCACCGAAGACACCAACTAAGGCAACTGATAAGTTAGATACAAAATTAACTGATGGTCCAACAGAAGTTGAATAATATCCTGATTCATATGAAGCAGTTGAAGCAACTTCATTAATCTCATCAAAACGTTTTAAGATGGTTTCTTCTTGAACATACGATTGAATCGTACGCTGTCCTGTAATCATTTCTTCTGCAAAACCATTCATCTCTCCTAATTTCTGATTACGAATCCGGTACTTCTTTTTGACCAACTTAGATAAAACTCGGGTGATAGTAATGGAGATAGGAATAGTCACTACAAAAACTAATACAAGAATTGGAGACATAATTAACATCATAATAAATGATATGATGACAGTAATCGTTGAAGTGAATATACTAATGGCATCAGTAGCAAGTGAAGTATTAATTGTGTCAATATCATAACTCATTCTACTGATAATATCACCGGTTTGATTTTGATCAAAATATGATACAGAGACTCTATTAAGTTTTTCAAACACGTCTTTTCTCATTTTATAAACAACACTTTGAGAAATCTTAATCATCGAAACAGACAGGATATAATTAAGTGCAGCACTAATCAGATAGAAAACAATCATTAACCCGGCAAAGAAAAATACTTGATTATACTTCACTCCGTTTTCCATAGCAGATATGGTACGACCGGTTAAATATGGACCAATAAGGGATAAGACATTGGCAATAATAGTTAAGATTAAAGCTAAAATCAATTTTCTTTTGTAAAAATAGAGATAACCCCATAGTCTTTTTAGGACATAAGTTTTATTAGTGGCTCTTTGAGATCCATCATTACGTCCTCTTCCTTGTTTACCCGCATACATCATGATTGCTCACCACCTAACTGATAATAAGCAATTTCTTGATACATCTCACAAGTTTCTAAAAGTTCTTGATGTGTTCCAGATGCCAAAACTTGTCCTTCTTCTATGAGTAATATTAAATCTGAATCTTTAAGACTACTAATACGCTGCGCAATGATGACCATGGTTGTTTCTTTCATTTCCTTTTTTAAAGCAACACGCATTTTCATATCTGTTTGATAATCAAGTGCACTTGATGCATCATCTAAGACCATAATATCAGGCTTTCCAGCAACAGCTCTAGCGATTAAAACTCTTTGTTTTTGTCCACCAGATAAATTCATTCCTTTTTGGGCCATCTGATGTTCAAATTCATTTTCTTTTTCATAAATAAATTCAGCTTGTGCGACTCTAGTTGCTGTTTGAATGTCTTCATTCGTAATCAAATCACGGTTAAATTGGATATTGCCGAAAATTGTATCAGCAAATATTAAATCATTTTGAAATACAACGCCAATACGTTTTCTTAAATCATTTTGTTGGATTTCTCGAATATCTTTTCCATAAAACTTAATGGATCCCTGATCAGGATCATAAAATCTCATTAAGAGATTAATGATTGTTGTCTTACCAGACCCTGTAGCTCCAATAATCCCTAAAGTTTGTCCTTTATATAATTTAAAGTTAATATTTTTGAGATTACTTTCTTTTTGATTATATGAAAATGACACATTTTTAAATTCAATAATGGGTAGTTTATCATTGATTTCTATTTTGTCATATCCATCTTTCATATCATCGGGCATATTTAACACTTCATCAATACGATTAGCTGATGCTGTAGCACGAGAAGATAAAACAAAGATTCTTGTGATACTCATCATCGCACCCAAAATAATCGTAAAATAGGTTACAAACGCAATAATTTGCCCTTTTTCTGTTACACCTTGATCAATACGAAATGCTCCAGCAACTAAAACTAAAACCAATCCAATATTCATTACTGATTGCATCATCGGGTTTATTCTAGACATTGTAATTGTCGCTTTTTGTTCAGAATTCACAGTATTCAAATTTGCTTCATTAAATTTTTCACTTTCGAATTCACTCATTGATAATGCCCTTACAACACGAGCTCCAGAAATATATTCTCTCAATTTTCTTATAAGTTTATCAATATATGTTTGAGTTTGAGCATATAAAGGAATACCTTTTCTCGAATAAAAATAGACAATAATAATAATTAATGGCAACATAGCAACCATAATCAAAGTTAAGATTGGATCTAATAATAATGACATCAAAATTCCACCAATTAACAAAACCGGTGCACGAACACCTAAACGTTGCATGCTTGCAGTCGCATTATACATATTATAGGTGTCAGTAGTCATTCTACTAATTAAAGATGGTCTTGTTATTTGATCAACTTGTCTAGCTGATAATCTTTCAATCTTAGAAAACAAATCATGCCGAAGTCCTTTGACTGTAAGTGCTGCAATCATCTCCGCTTTTCTATTTGCTGCAACATTTAAATAAAGACCAACAAAAGCAATTAAAACCATTAATCCCCCCAGAAGATATAATGGCATTAAACTCGGGTTTGATGCTTCATGGAGTTCTGGAATTGTTGTATCAATCATATATGCAATAATCCAAGGCAAAAATAGATCGGCTAGCGCGCCAATTGATTTAAATGAAAGTGAAATTGTTAACATACGCCAATAAGGTTTGACCAACCTTAAAATCATTCTCATTAAAACACTTCCTTCAACATCTTAATATAACATATTATGGTTGTTTTTTGAATGTTATTTTTGTATAATAAGTTTGCTGCCCCCATAGTTTAATGGTAAAACGCAGCAATGGTAATGCTGAAATACAAGTTCGATTCTCGTTGGGGGCACCATGCGAGGAAACAAAAGCGACTTAATCCAAGTCGCTTTTTTGTTCTTCGTCATCTTTAAACACAACGGGACATGAATATTCGACATAAGGTAGTTTTTTATGGTATGCTTCAAGCATTTCATGGGGCTTAATCAATGCTTCAAATATCCAAGCATTTCCAATATATAGATTCTCTTTATCTTTAAGGAAAGCTTCATGATCTTCAAGATGCATGATGTGTGCACTTTTATTTCTTAAATAGGTTAACATTTTTTTATCTAACTTCTGATTAGCTCTTCTTTGAATCAGTTCGAATTTTTGATAGGCTTGTTCCGGATTTTTATTTTTATACTCATAAAAGCATAAATCATAGGCTAACGATAATCCCTGTTCTGTTCTGCATAGTGATGACAGATTCATCTTTTTGAGTTTGTCATCAATTAAAGGATCAATTTCATAATCCATTTTTAGAATACCATCTAAATAATTAGTGACAACCATAATATAGAATATCGAGCTACTTAATGGCTCCTTTGAGACAATATCCCTTGATTTATCCCATAAAAAGCGAATCGTTTTATCTGAATCCCTAAGTGAAAACATCGTATATTGAGTCAGTTGAGCAAGTTGGAAAATAGGATCACTTTTCATTTTCTTATAAGCAACAAAATCACCGTAGAACATGGGATTAGATAACTTAAAAGTATAAATATAAAGGGTACTCAGTAGCACGATATAGATTGTATTAATCGTGATTATACCTAATAAATGAGTATTGGATCCCAAAATAAGAACCAAAAGAAATGTTAAGATGCTGACGATTAATACACTAATCGTCACAATCGGAGCGATAATTAACGAATTGCTAAATCGATGATTTAATGTTTGATAAGCATCTTCATCAGCAATCTCACCAAGATCAGGTACTACAAGTCCACCAAAGAGAACCCATAGTTTTGGCTTAATCGTAAAATGCCATCTTTTCTCGTCTTTATAAAAAACAAAGATTGTTAAATAAATAGCTCTTAATTTCACACCCTGAAAATGAAAGGCTATAAAATGACCTAATTCATGAAGCGTCAATGTGAAATAAAAAGCAAAAATTAGCCATAAAAAATAGCCAATAATAGACAAAGATCCAAGACCCTCAGTAAACTTAAACCAAATACCATTATAAATTAGGGTCGTATAAAAAAAGCCAATAAAAAAGATAATCAGTGGTAGGTAAAGCCAATGTCTTTTTTTCATGATATCACTCCAAAATTATTATAGCATAAAACATCGGTAATGATGAATCAACACTTTCGATTCTATTAAATAATCTTGAATTGTTTTAGGTAGAAAATATGAAGCTAGAAATTTAATGAAATGATGCCTCTATGCTTGACAAGTTTCGATAAATTTGCTATCATAAAAAAGCACGAAGACGTGGGCGTCGTATAATGGTTATTACACGTGCTTGCCAAGCATGAGATGGGGGTCCGATTCCCCTCGCCCGCTCCATTGGATAGATACTACACAAGATGTGTAGTTTTTTTTTATGAAAAAACCCAAGATTTCTCAAGGGTTTCAATAATTAAATCTCTTCTTTTCTTTTTAGTAATTTCAAGATAAGCATGATAACAAGATATATCATATAAATTGCTGCAATCGAATACAACCAATAAAATATTGAAGTAAATTTAATGCCACCAGAACTAATTAAATTTATAATTTGGAAAGGTTGACTAATGAAATTACCTAATAAAAATAACGAAGCTGCTAGTGGTGAACCAAAAAGTAATGCAATAATAACAGGGACTAAGAATACAACCGCATTGATAAATCCAAGTCTAAAATAGCCATAGATAAAAGCTAATAACAAGGGAAACATCACTGATGATTTTTTATATTTAAATTGGATTTTCGTGTCAATTAAGTTAGAAATTATCATCATTAATAAGTATATGGTTCCAACCATACCAACAAGTGTTTGCCATGTTGGAAGTGATGTAAATGTGCTTGTTCCAAAATTAAAAGAAAATATTCCTCTAATAAATACGCCAAGTTGATCCGCATATGCAAGTAGAAATAATAGAAAATAAGCAACTAAAAATTCTTTTTTAGCATATAAAATCCAAACTGCTATAATTCCAAGTGCAACTGGTAAGAAAGTTTGCAGAAAACCAAGAACTGTCGTAGACCCTAATACGTTTAGGAAAACAGCAGATGCTAATAATACAATCCATACGATATATTGAACTTCTGCAGGTACCCAATTTTTAAAATTCTTTATAAATCCTATCATAATCTCTCCTTTTTAAACTATTTATTCGTATTTTAACATGATTTAAATAAGATTGACAAGTATAAATTAAAAACCTCCATGTAGGAGGTTATTTGGACTTTCTAAAAGCTTTTATGATACCAGTAGTTGCTCCATATGCTAGATACAAACCAAAGGCTGTAAATATATAATAACTGATAGGCTGGCTACTTAGTGTCGAAGTTTGAGTGAATATTCTATTTAGTAATTCAAATGGAACATCAGCGACTCCAGCTAATAACAATATAATAGCAAATAAGTCCATTCCGAAATATAAAGCAATAATTGGTGGAATTAATTTTAGAACTGCTACATTAAACCCTGATCTCAAGAAAAAATATGTAAAGGCAATGATTGCTGACGTAACAACTGCACTCTTTTTAAATTCAGATTTAGTATCATTATTAAACACAAAAGATAAAATATAGATTAATAAATAAACAAAAATGATAAATCCAACAATCATTTCAATAGAAAACCCTGAACCAAATGACATCGATGCAAAATTAAATGAGGTAAGTGCATTGAGCATTGTACGTGCAGCACCTAAATAATAAGTCATAATCAAGACAAGATGAGCTGCTAAAGATTTGCCCTTATACTGTAACCCAATAGCAGCTAGTGCCACTAATAAAACCGGAAATAAAGTTTTAAATAAGTTCCAGATTGTTGATCCTGTGCTTACTGTATAAAATATTGCAATTAAAGAAACAAAGACGACTATCACTTTCATCATACTGTCATCAAATTGATCTCTAAACTTTTTAATTGAATTAATCATTGGTCGAGCCTCCATATTCTATTTTGATTCTATCACTTTTCATACTACTTATTTATATAAATGCCTACTTAAGATTTTTCAAAACCTGAAATGTTTTTCCCCAAAATCTGGATATTGGTGATGAAATTGAACTTTTACAGTTAGTAAAGATTCAATCTCGTTTAGTATCTGATAAAGTTTAGCTCTGATCTCAAACTCTTCTCTTGTTTTAGGTAATGTTGATGTTTTATATTGTTTTTGAAGCTCATCAAGGTTTCTAAGTTGAGAAACTGCTTTATTATATAAGCCAATGTCCTGGCTTACAGTGACGACATATTTTGATATTTCGAGAGCAAAAGGATGTAGTTTTTTTATTTTTAGAGCTTGTTGATACATATGTCTTATATAATTTGTTTGTTCTTTACGCATATGAAAATATGCGAGGTAACTATGATCATTTTGAAATAATAAATCCTTATCAACAAGTTCAACGATATCAATCAATTCTTGGATTTTATGATCTAAATAATTATAGTGGCGGTAGTATTCTTCAGTATAATCAGGATCTTTTAATAAAAGAGCTAACATATATAAGTGATCTGCAACTAAATGATCAATCGATTCAACGTGCATTTCTAATTCTTTCTCACTAGATGCTGGATAAAAAATATTGAATAGTGTAGCAACTCCTATTGATATGAATATTAATGAAAGCTCATTATAGAGCATATGAATAGAAAATGATTCAACAAGTAACAAATGTGTAACTAAAACTAGCGCTGGGACGATACCTTCTGATATTTTCAATGTCCAGGAACTAAATGCAAATATAAAAATAAAGATTGCAAAGACCCAGAATTCATAGCCAAAGGCTATAAACAATAGGGTAGCAAGTAATAACCCAAACACTGCATCGACTAACCTTTTTGCTGAATTGATAACAGAATCTCTTCTTGTTAAATGGATGGATAGAATGGCTAAAATACCCGCTGTCAACCAATAATCAAGCGAAACAAACCTTGCAATAAGGCTTGCGATTATTCCTACTAATGTCATTTTTACTGCAGTGTGAAAAAGTCTCATCAGATACTCCTCACTTTTTACTTAATGTCTTATATTGATCATGATACATTTTAATATCTGATAGACAAAAAGGCGTTTCCTTTTTTTCTATTTTCTCAACCAAAATATCCCTATGTCTTGTAATAATCTCTTGAATTTCATCGGAATAACACATCTGATTTAAATGTAGTTGATATTCTTTTTCGTCTAATAAAACATAACTGCCATCTGGGAAGACTTTGACATCTAAGTCATAATCAATATACTTGATGGCTTCACCATCATAAAGAAAAGGACTCGATAGATTGCAATAAAAATAAACGCCATCTTTTTTTAGCATGCCAATGATGTTAAACCAATAATCATTATAGAAATAACAAATTGCTGGTTCTTTTGTGTGCCAGCTTCTTCCGTCACTTTCGATGACTTTAGTCCTGTTATTTGCTGTGACTAACATGTGTTGATCTTGATATAAAACCATGGTTTTCTTCCATATGCGATGTAGCTTTTTGTTATGCTTGTAACTGTGTATTTGCACAGTCATTCCTGTTGATAATTTCATAAAACCACCTCAAATGATGTTTATATTATATCATTTTTTAAGCACTCAAGTCATTAAAAGCATCTTTTTCATATTATTCTCTTATTTCAACTTTATTTGACCATAATGCTCTTTACTTGATTAATGCAACAAACCATCATAGAATGGAGTTGAAAAATTGTTATGAAAGAGGAAAGAATAAAATGGAAAATAGTAAAGTTGTTATTGTTGGTACTGGATTTGTTGGCATGAGTTATGCTTATGCTTTAGTCAATCAGGGTACTGTCGAAGAATTAATATTAATTGACATAGACAAAAACAAAGCTGAAGGTGAAGCTATGGATTTAAATCATGGTCTTGTATTCGCACCAAGAAAAATGAGTATTAGAGCAGGTACCTATGAAGAATGTCAAAATGCTTCATTAGTAGTAATCACAGCGGGTGTAAATCAAAAGGATGGAGAAACAAGAATTGATTTACTTAATAGAAATGCCATTATATTAAAATCGGTTACGAAGAACATCATGTCATCAGGTTTTGATGGTATTATTTTAGTTGCTAGTAATCCTGTTGATATTTTAACTTATGTTGTTTGGAAAGAATCTGGATTATCTTCATCTAGAGTCATTGGTAGTGGAACTCTACTAGATACTGCACGTTTAAGATATGAAATTTCAAGACAAATCTCAATTAATGTCAGAAATATTCATGCTTATATTTTAGGTGAGCATGGTGACTCAGAATTTGTATGTTGGTCTAATGCTTATGTTGGTGCAAAACCAATTAAAGACGTTATCGAATCAATGGAAGAAATTTCTTTTGAAGACTTAGATAAGATTTATTTAAATGTAAAAAATGCAGCTTACGAGATTATTAAAAGAAAAAATGCAACCTATTATGCAATCGGTATGACTTTAGTAAGAATTACCCAAGCAATTCTTAACAATGAAAATAGAATTATTCCAATGTCTGTTTATAATGATGGAGCTTATGAATGTGATCGTGATGTCTATATTGGCTTACCTGCGGTATTAAATAGACAAGGTGTTCATCATATTGTTAAACTAAAACTTGATGAAGAAGAATCCTTAAAATTGAAAAAATCTTCAAAGATCTTAAGAGACATTCTTGATCAAATTAATTTCTAATGAATAAAAAGTATACACTCTAGAATGAACTGCCCCCTGTCAAGTAGACAGTGGAAATAATTAAATATTTAGTTGATTTAAGGCTTGCTTTCGATATTCAATCGGAGTTA
>JAFGTI010000094.1 GCA_016934175.1 Acholeplasmataceae bacterium
ACATCTTTTGCTTTCGGATGAAATAAAGCGTGGTAGATTGTGCTCATAGTATATAAATTAATAATACCAAAGCCAAAGATGATTGCACTAATCACTTCAACGGTTGTATCGCTTTTGATCAGTAGTAAGACTAAAGCTACGATACCAAAAATTGCCATGAGTCCATGTGATATCGCATTTGCTATTTCTTCACCGAGTGTTTGTCGTTTTCCTTTTTTCATCATGCGTCCTTCTTTTCTATGAATTGGTCTAAAAAATCTTTACCTTTATGTGTTTCTGGTTCCATTTGTTCTAAGTCATAAAACTCAAACTGTCTTAAAACTTCATAGGCAACAACAGCAACTGCATTCGATAAATTAATAGATCTTACTTTATCAGTGGTCGGTATCCGGTAACATGACTCAAGATTTTTCGCCAGTAAATGACGATCAACACCCGTAGATTCCTTACCAAAAATCAAATAGATGGGTGATTTTAAATCTGGATATTTAATATCAGCATAATTCTTTTTACCATAACGTGTTAAAAAGAGATACGTACCGGGGTTCTGCTTTTCAAAGGATTCAAAATTGGAATACGTTACATAATTAAGATGTTCATAATAATCAAGTGCACTTCTTCTTAACTTAGATTCATCAATCTTAAAACCTAAAGGTTCAATTAAATGAAGTTTAGCACCTATAGCTACACAAGTACGCATAATATTACCTGTATTTTGAGGTATTTCAGGCTCATAGAGCACAATATGAAACATATAAACCTCCCTTGAATCACATAAAAACGGGTATTGCTTTTTGACAATACCGTTTTGATGATTCTTGTCTTTTTTAGTATTTATTTCTTATATTGTTTAATTAGACTTTGTTTAAGATCCCAAAGTGATTGTGATAAATCAACATAATATTCATGTGGTTTTTCTAATCTTAAGACTTCAGGCCATAAAGTATCATGTTCTTTTTTAGCATAGGCACGTATGTCTTTTAGACTTGGAAGATCATAGACAAGCTTCCCTTTTTGAAATATAGGAATTAATAAAGGTTTAACAGTATAGTTTTCAATCGTTTTACTCTTCCAAGGGAAATTTGGATCAAATAAGTGATAAGGTTTATGCGGATCAATGACTTCATCAAATAAAGTCATGACATCTGCTTCAGCCATACAATTCTCATCATAGAACCTATAGACTTGTTTAAAGCCTGGTATCGTTGTTTTTTGGATGTTATCACTAATTTTTATTTTAGAGACTAGTTCGCCATCTACTTCAATTGCAGATAGTTTAAAGACACCACCAAAAACTGCTTCTGAACGAGCGGTGACTAATCTTTCTCCGACACCAAATGAATCGATTTGAGCACCTTGATGAATTAATTCTTTAATCAAATATTCATCTAATGAATTACTTACTGTAATCTTTGTTTCTTGCATACCCGCAGCATTTAACATTTTTCTAGCTTCTTTCGTTAGATAAGTTAAATCTCCACTATCTAAACGGATACCTTTGAGCATCTTTCCCATCGGTGCAAGTATTTCTTGTTGAATTTTAATTGCATTGGGTAATCCTTGTTTTAATGTATTATAGGTATCCACTAATAAAACTGCATTATTAGGATAAGTCATTGCGTAAGCTTTAAATGCTTCATATTCTGATGCATAAGATTGTACATAGCTATGGGCCATTGTTCCTAAAGCTGGAATTTGATAAATAAAATCAACATATGTATTAGAAGAACCGACAACGCCACTAATGTAAGCTGCTCTTGCCCCATATATCGATGCATCATAACCATGGGCACGACGTGCACCAAACTCTAATACACCACGTCCTTGAGCTGCATAAACGATTCTTGCTGATTTTGTAGCAATTAATGATTGATGATTAATAGTAAGTAGAATCATTGTTTCTATTAATTGACATTCCAAAATAGGTCCTTTAACGACTAAAATGGGTTCATGAGGGAAGATAGGTGTGCCTTCTCTCATCGCATATACATCACAATGAAATTCAAATGTTTTAAGATAATTTAAGAAATCTTTTTCAAAAATATCTTTTGATTTTAAATAGTTTATTTCTTCGTCTGAAAATCTTAAATTTTGAATATAATCCACGACTTGTTCCAAACCAGCAAAAACAGCATAACCACCATCATCAGGAATTGATCTAAAAAAGACATCAAAAACTGCGATTTGTTCATGCTTGCCATCTTTGAAATAACCATTGGCCATTGTTAATTCATAAAAATCCATAAGTAATGATAAATTTCTACTTTGCACAGGAACATTCCTCCTATTCAAACACTTACCATTCTATCACTTTTATCACTTATTTGGTATAATAAAGTTTAGAATAAGTGAGGTTTAAGATATGATAATCATCCTGTCCCCAGCAAAAACGTTTGCTAGTCATGACTTTCCATTTGATACTGAGCCATTGTATTTAAAAGAAGCAACAATATTAATCAAAAAATTAAACAAATTCTCTTTTAAATCACTTGAAAAATCAATGAAGATTTCAGCTGATTTAGCAAAGAAAGTTAAAGCGAATTATCAAACATTTAATCAGGAACCTTACTGTGCACTTTTTAGTTATGATGGACACGCTTTTAGAAGTTTTAATGCTCAAACATTAACTAAAGATTCACTAGACTACGTTAAAGATCATTTGATTATTTTATCTGGTCTATATGGTATCGTTAGACCTTGTGATGGGATAACTCCTTACCGTCTTGATATTAAGGACCAAACAGTTGTAAATCTATATAAGTATTGGAAAGATATTATCAACAATTACTTAAAATCTATTGACCCTAATGAATTAATCATTAATTTAGCATCACATGAATATAGTAAAATGATTGAAGCAAATATTAATATGGTCACCATTACATTTGCATATGATAAAAATGCAAAGAAACGAATTAATAATATGGAGCTTAAACACCTTCGTGGAGCGATGGCTAGATATATAATTGATCATAGAGTTCAAAGTAGACAAGCACTTAAATCAATAGTCTTTGAAGGATATTCCTTCAGTGAAAGTCTGTCTAATCACAATGAATTAATCTTTATAAAAGAGGTAAGCCAATGAAACGTATTGTAAGAATGCTTTTATCAAGAACATTTCTTATCATGTTGCTCGTACTCGCTCAAATTTTTTTATTCTTATATTTTATTGATTTTATTTCTGATTATCAATATGTCAATGATCTATTTTATGTGATATCAGTTATTATTGTTATCTATTTAATCACAAAAGAGGAAAATCCTGTCTATAAGCTCAGTTGGATTATTCCCATTTTAATATTTCCTTTATTTGGAGGCATTTTCTATTTACTTTACAGACAAAGAAACGTTAGTAAAAGCATACTAAAGAAACACAGAAACATAGATCTCAATCGTTATGATTATACACATATGATGCCTAATCAACTCAAAACAAAAGATTCAGTCTATTTAGAAAATCTAAATTGGCCGACTTATGCTCAAACTGAAACGAAATTCCTATCATCAGGTGAAGCTCTTTTTGAAGCAATGAAAAAAGACATTGAAGCTGCTGAAAAATATATATTTCTTGAATTTTTTATTATCAGCCCAGGCCGCATGTGGAATGAAATTCTTGAATTACTCAAAACTAAAGCAAAACAAGGTGTAGAAATTAAGATATTATATGATGATTTTGGATCTTCACTTCTTCCTTATCGGTATACCAAAAAACTTGCTACCTATGGTATTGAAGCAATAAATTTCAATCCTATGCGCATGCATTTAAATTTCGCAATGAATTACCGGGATCACAGAAAAATCATTGTCATCGATGGTAAAGTTGCATATACAGGTGGAATTAATATAGGTGATGAATATATTAACCTCACGCATCCATATGGACATTGGAAAGATGCAGGCATTAGATTAGAAGGTGATGCTGTATGGTCACTAATTATTGGTTTTTTAGAAAACTGGAGATTTCAAACAACAGATGATATAGATTATGAATATTATCAAAATAATCATAAAAAAGAATCAACTGGTTATATTATTCCATTCACGGATACGCCACTCGACTCAGAAACGACAAATAAAAATATTTATCTATCTCTCATCTCTCAAGCTCAAGAGTCAATACTTATTACTTCTCCTTACTTAATCATAGATAATGAACTCACAACAGCATTAAAATATGCATCAAAAGCTGGTGTGAAAGTTAAAATCATCATTCCTTACGTACCAGATAAAAAAATTGTCTTTATGGTTACAGAATCCTATGTACCTGAATTAATGGAAGCTGGTGCCGAAGTTTATCGATACAAACCAGGTTTTATACATAGTAAAATGATGATTGTAGATGGAAAGAGAGCCTTGATTGGTACAGCCAATCTAGACTTTAGAAGTCTCTATCTACATTTTGAAAACAGTGTCTATCTTGAACAAACGCCTTCAATTGATGATATGGTTTTATTTTTCAATCAGACAATTGAGGAAAGTATAACCATTAAGAGTTTAGGAAAACGGAATTTTATTTATCGTATCGTACAAATTTTACTCAGAGGATTCTCATCTATCCTATAAAAAAAGGCCAACGGCCTTTTATTTTTGAGTCATGCACTATTTTCTTGTAAATCCGATAGTTCCAAATAATCCACCAATGATAAATGCTAAGTACGTAATGATGTAGAGCATCATATTAATTGTACTGAAAATATCAACGGTTTGTAAACTGGTTACAAATAAATTGGCAACAGCCAACATTAAGATTGCTAAGAATAAAGTAATTGAACCTAATCTAAGCATTAATAATGAGAAGCGACCTGGTTTCTTATAAGCAAATAGAATCCATAATAAGAATGGAGCTGCAACGCCAACGCCTGGAACTACATAAGGACTTAATGCTGTGAGTTGATCAACAAATTGTCCAACTAAAGTAACAACACCAGATAACCAACTGGGTGATAAAAGTGTAACGGGTACTAATGCTGACGTTCCGCTCATTGCACTTTCCAAAAATCCAAAAACTAAAACTAAAGTTAATAAAATTCTAAGAATGAGTCCTTTACGAATTGCCCATAAGATTAAAATCAATCCTACAACAAGTCCAAGTCCAGTATATTCAGCCAGTAAAGGGATAACTGATAAGTAACCATCGATTGTTTGTGCAAACGGTGTTAAGTTACTAATAAAAGGCAATGAACCATTTTCTAAAATTAATGTTGTCGCAATATAAAGTGAAGATGCTAAGACTAATAAAAAACCGAGAGTGCGTACAATTTTACCGAATGTTTTATTATAGACTCTTTTGTTCAAAATAACCACCACTTTCTCTAAATTATAATTCACGTACTATTTTATCATATTTTTAATGTCTTTGTCATACATTTTTTGACTAATTGATATCATTATTGACAGATAGGTCTCCAAGAACTATGAGTTTTCTATTTCTAAATAGCAAATCAATCGCATAAACTAACAATGCTGATGACAAAATCATGATGACCACAAACAGCCATGCTGATAATGAATAACCCATATAATCAAGGGTTTGAAGTTGGCCAACTAAACCAGAACTCCCCATGCCAGCTCCGAATTTTGAAGTCCCATATGCAGTGTTATTGATACCGAAAACAATGTAGAAAATTGGAGCAAGTATTGCTGAAGCAATAATTGTCGGTAACCAGATAATAGGCTTTCTTAATATATTCTTAAATTGCAACATAGAAGTTCCAAATGCAATTGATAAAACCATACCGATATTATTATCTTTTCTAGACATCACTGCAAAACCAATCATTTGTGTTGTTGTTCCAACAACTGCAGCACCACCAGCAACACCTTCTAAAGAAATTGCGATTGCGATTGCAGCACTACTTAATGGTGATGTTAATAACATCCCTAGCGCGACAGCAATAATCACACTCATAGGAATTGGAGCAAATGTTGTAGAAAAATCGATACCATAATTAATCCAATAAATCAGATATCCTATTGGTGCACTTATAAGAAAAGTTAAAATCATAGCAATTAATGATCCCAACATTGGAATCAATAAGATATCAATTGGAGTTCTTCTTCTTAAGATATATTTTAAAGCTAAGATTCCAAAGATAACAACGAGATAAGTAGTTACGGGATCATTATTGGAAACTAATTCAATGCCAAAATTGGGAACAGACTCAATACCGAAACCGATAACCGTTTTGAAGCTTGTCGCGATGCCTCCCATGACAGATGCGACAACCATCTTTAAGCCATCCATCTTTAAACTTAAAGCAATACCCATACCGATACCCACACCCATCATTGCTTTGAGTGCGTTATAAAGAGTCACTTCAATTAAAGGAATACCTAATAATTTGCCAAATTGTTGGAAAATAACTGCAATAATTAAAGTTGCAAATAACCCATAAACCATACCATTCATTGTTGTCATAATAAAAGATTTAATTTTTCGTTCTTTCATGATATCAACTCGCTTTCTCAATTATTTTATCACATAATACCTATAAATAAAGAAAAAAAAAGACCAATGTCTTTCTTTATGAATTCTACAATTAAAGAAGTCAAGATTACGTGGTTGTAACTTTACTATCTTTTTTATTTTGATACATCATTAAATCTGTTGTGTTCATTAGATCAGTATAGGTTTCCCCAGCTTGCCACCGATGTATACCATAAGAAAATACAGGTTGGAACGCGAATTGGTTTTCACATAATAAACACTGGTTTTTGATTGCTTCAATTAAGTCTTCTGCATTAACTAAAGCATCCTCAAGAATGATAATGAATTCATCTCCACCAAATCTATAAACATATTTTGCTTTATTTTTTAATAGTTCCCCAAAATGGATGAGTACTTGGTCACCAAAATGGTGCCCATATAAGTCATTAACATCTTTAAATGAATCTAAATCAATAAAAATATATTGAAACGATTTACCTTCTTTTGTACATTCTTCAATGAGTAAATTTGCTTTTTCTTCAAGTGATTTGCGGTTATATAAACCTGTTAGATAATCCACTTTGGTTATCAATTCAAGTTTTGAAACTAAATCTTGATTTTCTTCAAGTTTGTTTTCTATTTCATTAAAAAGAATTTTATTGATAATCACTATGATATCTATGAAAACTGTAAAAAGTGCTAATGTAATTGCAATTTGGAAAATAGTATCAATATGATAAGATAGAAAATCACCAATTTGGTAATAATTAATAAAAGCTAAAATCATTCTTGCGATAAAAACCGCGGAAAAGATAATCATTATATAGATCAACGAATACAGATAATTTTTATTTTCAGATTTAATACGAGAGTATATTGCAAGTGCGGTATGAAAAAATAAAATCGCTATTGCAAAAGACATGACGATAATTCTTGCAGAAATATTATCATCTATTACAGCAAAATAATACGTAGCAGAAAAAACTAGTAAAAGAAAAACTGTGTATATTTTGATACTTTCGTGATATCCAAAAAGTTTTTTGATACCAAAGGTCAGATTCATAGCACCATAGATTGAAATGAAATTACCTAAAATCACTGATAAATAAATGTTGAAAGGGATGAAATCGCGAAAAGTGATTAGGAAGGTACCCAAAGCATATCCTAAAAAGCCATACATAATATAACCTAAACCTTTAAACTTGCCCTTAGATGTATTGATTATCTTATAGATGTACATTACGAAAACTAAACTTGTTAATGATAAAATGATTAACGCAGTAAATAAATCTAACCTCGTCATGTAATTCTCCTTATAATGAAATCGATTCTAAATAAAACAAATTTATAAGCATAATGATTTATTTTACCATATCAATAATTTCAAAATTTTGTCGCAATTCTTACTTTTTTATTACTTTTTGCATCAAAATTCAATGATTATGGATAACCTAAATAAAAAGACACTCTTTGTCAAAAGAATCTCTTATTTATTAATTTGGTCCCCGCGGCCGGGCTCGAACCAGCACGGATTATTCATCCACCAGATTTTGAGTCTGGCACGTCTACCAATTTCATCACGCG
>JAFGTI010000095.1 GCA_016934175.1 Acholeplasmataceae bacterium
CATAGCAATGAATTCGAGATGAACAACCTGCAGGAGCTGTCTGGCAACCAGTGGGGATACGCCCCCCTAAACGGCGGCCTGCACATAAGATAGTCACAGTCCATGTGGTCAGCCTCGACAAAGCAGTCTGTCATCTAATCAAAGATGTCTTTTTTCTGGATGACATATTGGCAATGATAAACAAGTTCCGAAATTTAGGGGGGAGGGATACCTGAAAGGGTTAGAGTCCGTATCTTTTTATGGACTATTTCCCTTTCTTTTTTTTGAAGTTGGGTGTACGCTCTTCCCGTAAACCTTCACTTTTCTATTTTTAATATGAAGATACTCATTAGAAATATTTTTATTCCCTTTATACTTGCATTTTTAACATGGGGCAGCAATAGGTCTATGATTTTCTAAGAAAAAATAAAGGCAAATGGTTTACCTCCAGGCAAATATCAGTGCGGCTGGGGCACAGGAAATTCAAATACAAGCTTAATTTTTTGATAAAATAAATCAAATAAAAAAATCATTGAAATAAAAAAGTATTAAAAAATACTTTTAAACCAATTTATGATTCTTGAAACAATTCCTTGTTTTTTTTCTTCTGTTTTTTGCTGTATAGTCTCTTCTGCAATTGGTGTTTTTTCTTCTTCTGCACTAAGCTCTTGTTTTGCTTCTGTTTTAGAGTTTGCAGTTGGTTCTTCTTTGTCTTCTTGAATAAGGGGTTCTTCTTCCTCTGACATAACATCTGGTTGTATAATTACTTCTTCTTCATCTAATTCATTATCATCATGTTCTTCTGTTTCCTCAACTTCAGGAACACTCTTAGAAGAATCTTCTGTAATATTAAGGCAATAACCCTCTTTTAATTCTGTGCCAGGAAAACAATCAACAACCTCTTCTCTTAGTTCATTATGTACCTTGTCACAATAATACTCTACAAGCTTAGGCTGGCAGCCTATACAATCAGGATATATTGTGTGGTCAGTATAGCATGTGTTACCCTCACAGGTAGTGCCTTTTGTTAATCTATCCCTACCATAATCCCACAATCTTTCTCCAGGATCTGTATCAGTACATTCCTCAAATATCTCTCTACAATGGCCGTCAACCAATTCTGCACCTGTTGGACATTCATTACTATTCCTTGACTCAAAAATTGGCATAAATTCTGAATACGCTTTAGTGTCTTCAGTATCACGTGTCCCTGTCTTTACCTCTATTTTATAAAGCACGGTATTTATATTATCGCTTGGTGGTTCAGCTAGATTTTGAGGACCTCTATCAAACTCTGTAAATGGTTCACAGGATTCAAAATCAGCTGTATAATAATTAATTAAATCAGGATCTATATCTTCAAATGGTGGGATTCTGTCTGCAAGATATCCTTCCTGCTTTATGTGGGGAAAAAAGACTGTTCCTGACTCACCTGGTTCCAGGTTAAGGACATATGGCATACTAGTACTACACCAAGATACATAGTAATCACCACTTATATGATCTCCCTTATTTTTCCAAATTTGTAAGTTTAAATAAACGCTATGGTGATCTGTTCTTTTGTTACCAATATTTTTTACAGTTACACTTACTACATCTATTTTATCTCCAAATATCAAAGGTTTAGGACCCCAATCAATATCAATGACATCAAATTCATGCTCAAAAACAAAAGAATCAGGGTCACAGTCTTTAGGAATAAACTCAAATTCACAAGTATCATAAATATTGGATCTAGAAATTAATTCTTTACCAGTTTTCACAGCATCAATCACCTTTACAGCAAGATTTTCAAAAGAAGCTGTTTTGCCTAATTCAATCCATTTCAATACTCCCTTGACCTCAACTAAACAAAAATCTTGCTTTCCACTTACCTTAATAAGTTTTACTTCAGTGCTTCCACTTTGATATGATTCCTCAGGTTCAAGAGTGACATTAGTGCCATTGATTTCAAAGGTACATTCTTCTCTTTCTTCAGAGTATTCCCATCCTGGTCCATATACTGCAATGGCATCACTCATCCGAATGTCATAATTATCAAGTTCAATCAACATTCCTCTGTTCATTAGTATGTTTTCACCATCAATGGAAACAGTACAAAAAGCACCATTTGTAGTAGCCTCAATGACTTCTATAGTATGTCCTTCTATATTAGAGGGTTCTCCATGTTTAAGCCATTCTTTTCCATATCTTGAACAATCTGCATAAACAACACTTGTTAACCAAATCAATAAGATAAATAAAAAGAATTTTTTCATTTTTTTATCTCCCATAATAAGATATCTTATAAAACTATCATCTATTTATATTTATTGATAACTTCAAACAAAAATAATTATTATTTAATTAATTGTATTAATCATCTGTTTATATTATACAGCTTATTTTGCACAGATAATTAAATGAGTATGAACTTGTAGATTCTTTTGTATACTTGACAGTTTTGTACTCAGTATCACCAACATCAACTTCCATACAGAAGTTTTCAGACTTCACAGAGTCACCATTTAAATAAATGCGAGCAGTTACGCATTTCTGGCCTTTTGATGTTCCACTATTAGTAAATTCTAGGTCGCATTCAATTTTCATTTGATAGAGCACACAGCTAAACAACAGCCAGAGGCTAATGGTAATGATAGAAGAGAATTACACAACATACGGAGAGCAGACAATTGAAATTA
>JAFGTI010000096.1 GCA_016934175.1 Acholeplasmataceae bacterium
AAGCGGCTATGGCGGAATTGGCAGACGCGCTATCTTCAGGCGGTAGTACCAAAAGGTGTGTGGGTTCGAATCCCATTAGCCGCACCAATTAGAGTACAAATCAAGGAGAATATGCATGGATAAAATTAAGAAATCTAAAAGAATCAGAAGATTGCTTATACTTATCTTTTTTGTCGTTATTAACATCATTGTTCTATTTGTAATAGGAAAGAAAGATTTTCAAGGAAATACGCAAATTAATTTTAGAGAAATGTTTGTTTTATGGAAATCTAATATAGGATTGCTTATTATTGCACTCTGCTTACCTTTAATTGCTATTTTTGCAGAAGGATTGAAATACTATTTTATGATTTTATATAGTACAAGAAAAAAAAGACTTTTTGTATCAATGAAAACTGCTGCAATTGGAAAATATTTTGATAATATAACACCTTTAGGAAGCGGAGGACAGGCATTTCAAATCTACTATCTATACAAGAAAGATATTCCAAGTGGTCTTGCGGGATCATTGCCTATTGCTGGTTTTTCGATGATGCAAATCACATTCTTTTTATTAAGTATTCTTGTTTTTATTACTAATGGCATGGTAATTGATTCGAGTGCGTTTAAATTAGCAGCATACATAGGTAGTGTATTTGCAATATTTGTCCCACTAGTATTTATTGTTTTCATGATAATACCAAAAACAAGTGAAAAATTGATTATGTTTTTTTTAAATATTTTGCACAAAGTTAAATTAGTTAAAGACCCAAATAAAAGATTAAAAAAGATACGTAAATTTGAAAAAGATTTTAAAAATAGTATTATCTTTCTGACTTCATCATGGGGTTTAGTTATCGTTACTTTTGTATTATCCATTATTTATCAACTTGCTCTTTGTTCGATTCCATATTTTATTGTTCTTGCAAGTGGGGGAAGTGCATCATGGTTTGATGTTTTGTCTTTAACAATTTTCACTTATGCAGCTATTGCATTTATTCCAACTCCAGGTAATACTGGAGCTGCAGAACTTTCATTTGCACTCGTATTTACTATGCTACAAGGTGGAGTTATTTATTGGGCAATGATGTTTTGGAGAGTGAGTAGTTATTACTTTGTAATACTTATTGGATTGATTTTTATATTGATACAACCCATAACTATAGATAAAGATAGTGAAATTGAGTAATAAATTTTTATCAATTAGACTGTTTATGCTATAGTTAAGTATAGGTATAATATTTGTGAGGTGTTTATGTCTATCTATGATTTTCAAATAACTGCAGAAGTAATTAGCGATTTAGTTCAAAATATTATCTTATTATTTGCACTTGTTTTTATTTATGCAGCAACGAATATTAATCCAAATTCATCTAAGATTAGACTTAAGATTATTATTGGTACTATCATCGGGGGTTTTACAATTCTTCTAATGTTAAATCCTTGGGAAATAAATAGTGGGCTGATTTTCGATACAAGATCAGTATTACTTGGTGTTTCAGGACTATTTTTTGGACCTATAGCGACATTTATTGCAGCAATGATAGCAATTATCTACCGATTATCCATAGGTGGAGTAGGTGTTTACGCTGGTGTATCAACCATTCTCTTTACTTCTTTAATTGGCGTTTTTTGGTATAAAATACGCAAACCGATTTCTAAAATGTTACCATTCATTGAATACTACATTTTTGGACTTGTTCTACATATTGTTACATTGGCTTGTTTCTTGCTCATTCCGTGGCCACTTGCGTTTGAAGTTATAAGAAGTACAACAGTTACCTATTTAGCAATTTTCCCAATAGTAACAATGATTTTAGCATTATCACTAGATAATCAAAGAATCCGAATTAATTCAAATCTTATGATAAATAGTAAGCAATTATTATTACAGGCAAGTCTTGATTCAACTGATGATATAGAAATATTTGCTATGGATACAAATTATAAATATCTTGCATTCAATCAATTTCATAAAGAAAATATGAAGTTATATCATCAAGCAGATATTAAAATGGGATCTAGTTTTATCGATCAAATGATTATTGATGATATGAAAGAGAGAATAAAAAAACAAATTGATTATGCACTCACAGGAAAAATATTTAGAGAAATTGTTAGAATTGAAACGGAATATGAAAAATACCTTGAGGAAATAATTACACCTATCGTCAGCGATGATAATAGAGTTATCGGCGTTACGTATTTTTCTGAAGATGTTACTAAACAAACCCTTCATGACCAAAATATAGTGTATTTAAGTTATAATGATCCACTAACAAGTGCACACAATAGAAGATATTATATTGAAAAACTACAGAAGTTAGATAATCCGAAGTATTATCCATTAACCATGATTATTGCTGATATTAATGGATTAAAAATTGTTAATGATGCATTTGGACACACAGCTGGAGATGATTTACTTAAAAAAGTTTACGAGCTTTTAGATGAACTTTTTTCAAAGAAAGGTATTATATCTAGAATTGGTGGCGATGAATTTACAATTTTATTACCTCACACCTCAAAAGAAGATGCACATCAGCTAATTTTGGATGCGAAAAAGAGGTTTGAAAAGCAACGTGTGATGGATATTGTAATTTCTGTTTCATTTGGGATTTCTACGAAAGAGAGCAACGAAGATATTCAAGATGTATTCAAAGATGCTGAAGATGATATGTACACCCATAAACTCTTTGAGATTACGTCTCATAGACATGATACAATTAATACTATTTTAAGTACTTTACGTGAAAAAAACCCAAGAGAAGACATGCACTCCAAACGTGTTTCAGAAATTTGTTTATCATTAGGCAAAGCACTTGAGATGACAGGTGATGACTTGAATTTATTGAAAATGATAAGCAATCTTCATGATATAGGTAAAATTGCAATCGATGAATCTATTTTAAATAAACCCGGTAAGTTAGATGAAAAAGAATGGAACAGCATTAAAAAGCATCCTGAAATTGGATTTAGAATTTTATCATCATCACCTGAATATGCAAAAATTGCTCAAGATATACTATCACATCATGAAAGATATGATGGGAAAGGTTATCCAAGAGGAATTAAAGGTGAAGAAATTCCTATTAGAGCGAGAATTATATCAGTAGCTGATTCTTATGATGCTATGATATCAGAAAGACCTTATAGAAAGCCTTTAACTCACCAAGAAGCAATTGAAGAGATAAGAATTAACATGGGTAAACAATTTGATCCACAAATAGCAAAATTATTTATAGAATTATTTGAAAAAAAGATGCCATAGTACTCAGGCATCTTTTTATATATATATCTTTATTAAAACATGTAAACATTTATTATTCATGATCAATTCGAGTTAATTGAATAAAGTTCAGTGCGTCTTCTATTGTTGAAAAAACATTTTCCTCTCCTATTTTAGAGAGCACATCAGCCTTTTGCAATGCTTGTTTTGGTTGATTCCTTAATCCTGTAATCAATAACAAAATCTTTTTAGATTTGCATATTTTTATAGATGATTTAAAATAATGAATTGCTGTAGCATCCATAGCTGGAACGTGTTTCATTCCAATAATTAAATATTTAGTTGTTGGATCAATGGACTTGATGGCTTCAACATATTTATTTGCGGCACCAAAAAAGAAGGGTCCATTAATTTGATACATCTGGACTCCAGCAAGGTGTAAAGAAGAATCAAGTGCTTGTTTGGGCTCATTAATCATCTCTAAATGAGTTTCTTCAGTAAAATCTAGTTTCTTAATTGAAACATCTGATACATCTGCCATTCTTTTCATAAATAAAAACATTGAAAGCATAATACCAACTTCAATTGCTACGACTAAATCAACAAATATAGTTAAACCAAAAGTAGTTAATAATACAATTGTATCAGGCATAGGTGACTTTAATAAAGTTTTAAATTCTCTCCATTCACTCATGTTATAAGCAACGACAAATAAAACCGCAGCAAGAGAAGATAAAGGAATATGTGAAACCAAGGGCATTAAAGAAATTAACATTATAAACAAAGTTATTGAGTGAACAATACCCGCAATTGGAGTTCTACCACCATTTTTAATATTAGCTACAGTTCTTGCTATTGCACCTGTAACGGGAATTCCACCGAATAAAGATGAACCGACATTCCCGACACCTTGGGCTACAAGCTCCATGTTTGAACGATGTCGACTACCAATCATACCATCAGAAACTACAGCAGATAATAAAGATTCAACTGATCCTAAAAAAGCAATAACGAATGCAGGCTCTATTAAAAGTTTGATTTTTTCAAAAGTAATTGAAGGAAATCTGGGTACAGGAAGTGCTGAAGATAATTCACCATATTTACTACCTATTGTTGCGATATCTAAATTAAAAAAGTAAACGATTAGTGATGTGAAAATGATAGCAATTAAAGTACCAGGAATTCTACGATTAATTTTTGGCCATATTATAATAATCGTTAGAGATAGAAAACCTATACTCATTGTTACTAGGTCAATCCTATTTATATTTGAAAAAAATTGAATCCATTTACCTGAAAAATGTGGAGATAAGTCCAATATATTCATACCAAAGAAATCATTAATTTGAGAAGAAAAAATAACTAAAGCAATACCACTCGTAAATCCAGTTATTATTGGATAAGGTATAAATTTAACAACACTTCCCATTTTAAGTAATCCTAAGAAAATCATAATAATTCCCGCCATCAAAGTTGCAATCACTAAACCATCAAACCCATAAACCTCTATAATTCCAAGGACAATTATCATAAAAGCACCAGTTGGCCCGGCAATTTGAACTCTACTACCGCCAAAAAATGAGACTAAAAACCCACCAATGATAGCCGTATATAATCCTTTTTCCGGTGCTACACCAGAAGCAATAGCAAGTGCTATAGATAAAGGTAATGCGATGATTGCTACAATAATACCAGCTGTTACATCCTTATAAAATTGTTGCTTAGTATATGTTTTCATGACAGAAAACAATTTCGGTTTTAATTTTGACATAGTACCTCTAAATTGTCTATATTAATGACTAATTCTTCATTCCATGAGCACTATTTTACTAGCATTGTTAATCATTGTCAATGCATGAAACTAAGTCTTTAAAATTGTTTTTATTTATCCATTGTTTTTATAGCTAATTCGGTAATTTTTCTCTAATTTTATGTAAAAATGTAGTTAAAATGTTTTCTTCGTGGCAATGAACAAACAATTCATGTATAATAGAACATGATGTAATAGGAGGCTATTATGAAAAGAAAAACTAAAATTATATGTACTGTTGGACCATCTATAGACACTCCCGATATGATTGATAAAATGATTGATGCTGGCATGAATGTCGCAAGATTAAATTATTCTCATGCTGATCATGTTGAACATGGCAGAAGAATTGATATGATTCGTGAAGTCGCTAAAATCAAAAACCGTTATATCGGTGTGATGGCAGATACAAAAGGTCCAGAAATAAGAACTGGTCAATTTGAAAATGGAATTGCAACTTATAAAAAGGGTGATATAGTTGAAATTTGGAAAGAGCCTGTTTTAGGAACTAAGGAGCGGTTTCATATTGACTGTAAAGAATTATTTGATGATATCAAGGTTGATGATTTTCTTCTTATAGATGATGGGAAAATGAAATTGACCGTCATTAAAGCAACAAATGATAAATTGCATTGTGTAGTAAATAATTCAGGTAGTATTAAAACAAAGAAAGGCGTTAATGTTCCTAATGTAAAGCTTTCAATGCCTTTTG
Organism: Acholeplasmataceae bacterium; assembly: GCA_016934175.1. Taxonomy (GTDB): domain Bacteria; phylum Bacillota_I; class Bacilli_A; order Acholeplasmatales; family Acholeplasmataceae; genus Peloplasma. Next base: position 5,731 of record JAFGTI010000096.1, read on the forward strand.
TTTCAGTGAAAGATCACGATGATATTATATTTTCAGCTGAAAAAAATGTTGATATGATTGCATTATCTTTTGTCAGAAGAAAAGAAGATGTTCTTGAAATTAGAGAAATATTAAGAAAGGCTGGCAAGCCTAAAATTGAACTTATTGCAAAAATAGAAAACCAAGAAGGTGTTGATAATCTTGAATCTATTCTTGAGGTTAGTGATGGTGTTATGGTTGCTAGAGGAGATTTAGGTGTAGAAGTATCTACTGAACTTGTCCCTTTGTATCAAAAGAAAATCATAAAAACCGCAAATGCTATGGGAAAACCTGTTATTACTGCTACACACATGTTAGAGTCTATGGTTTACTCTCCTAGACCAACTAGAGCAGAAGCATCGGATGTTGCCAATGCAATATTGGATGGTTCAGATGCAATCATGCTATCTGGGGAATCTGCTGCAGGTGAATACCCTGTTGAAGCAGTTTTAACCATGGATACAATTGCAAAAGCTATTGAAGATAGTATTCCTTATAAAGAAAGACTTCAACAAGCTATAACAACAAGTCAGCAGACTGTCAATGATGCTATTGGTATTGCAGTTAGCCAAACTGCAATGGCATTACCAAAAGCTGAAGTTATTATTGCATTTACTGAAACAGGTGGTACAGCAAAACGTATTTGTAAATTTAGACCATCTGTTCCTATCATTGCAGTGACTGATAACATTGAAACCTGCCAAAAATTATCTCATTATTGGGGAGTTTTCGCGACTATTAAAAAGATTGTAACAGATTATTCTGTGTATGACGAAATTGCAATTGAAGTCGCAAAAGACTTTGGTTTTACTTCTGGAACAACAATTCTGATTACATCTGGTTGGGCACAAAAGCATGGATCAACCAACACATTAAGAATTATCGATATACCTTAGCAATAAAATCTCACTATTTTGGTGAGGTTTTTTATTTCGGAGGATAAAATGAAAAAGAGAAAATTATTATTAATCACTTCTTTAATTGTTACTGTATATTTATTTGTTGCAATACCATATTATTTGATTGAGGGAGATAGTTTAGAAGGCTTTGTTATTGCTGGAGCAATCTATTTTTTCTTAGTTATTGGTCATGGCATTTTTGTAACTGCAGCTGTTATTTTTCAATGGATAGGCTATTGGAGTAAATCTCGAGGTTGGAATATATTTGCAAACTTCCTATTATTTATTGGTGGAATACTTTTACTCATTCCTTTAATCGGAATTATTCCATTTATCATTTTAAATCATGTTGCACTTGGTAAAAAACATCAGGAAAAATAATCAACATGCATTAATAAAAAAACCTAAATTTTTTATTGAAGCACTTTTTATTTTCATGATATAATTGTTTGGTTGAGGTAATTTATGAAAATGAAGAGTTTAGTAGGAGACAAAGCATTCTATAGACGATTGTTTATGGTTGCTGCTCCATTAGTATTACAACAATTAATCACTACATCTGTTCAGTTGGTTGATAATGTCATGGTCGGTAGCCTTGGGGAGTCTGCTATTGGCTCAGTATCAATTATTAATCAATTATACTTTGTTGTCATTTTAATCACATTCGGTGCCATGGGAGGTGCTGGTGTTTTTTCAGCCCAGTATTTTGGTTCGAAAGACTTCGAAAAATTAAAACAAACTTTTAGATTTAAAGTTCTTGTAGGTATGATTGTTGCCCTGATTTCATTTATAGTGTTTTCAATTTATGGAGAATCTTTGATTAGGTTATTTACAGATAATACAACGACAATTGCTGGTGGATTAGATTATCTTAAGATTGCAAGATGGAGTGCTTTTCCTTGGATATTATCAGTTGCAATATCAAATACATTTAGAGAAACAGGCGTAACAAAGCCATTATTAAAAATTTCTATAGTAGCAATTATTACAAATACAGGATTAAATTTCTTATTGATTTTTGGATTGTTTGGCTTTCCTGCCCTTGGTATAATTGGAGCCGCTATTGCTACATTAATGGCAAGATTTGTTGAATTGACACTTACATTAATTTTATTGTTGCGTAAAGGAAAAATATTTTCTACAAAAATCACTCAATTGTTTCATATTGATAAGAAAATATTAAGTGCTATTATCGTTATGGCGCTACCACTAACCTTAAATGAGGCTCTTTGGTCGTCTGGACAAACTGTATTTCTTCATGCATATTCTTTACGAGGAGATACTGCACTTGCTGCAATGAATATTACTGGAGCTATCAGTCAACTTGTTTTTGTGACATTTGGAGGAATTGCAACTGCTGTTGCAGTCATGGTAGGTAATACCTTGGGAAATAATGAATTAGCACAAGCTAAAGATAATGCAAAGAAATTAATAGCTTTTTCAGTTGTTTTTGCTACTTTTGCTGGATTTGTCCTATTTATTTTGAGTTTCTTTATTCTTAATATTTATGATGTTTCTGAAGCAACAAAACGAATTGCAACATTTAATATACGAGTCAATGCAATTTTTATTCCTATTTATTCATTCAATGTTGCATTATATTTTACGCTAAGATCAGGTGGAGACACAAGATCGACTATTATGATGGATGCTGGATATATGTGGGTCGTTCCTGTTCCCATTGCATTATTGATGGCTTATTTGACTCATTTACCTGTCATCTACATGTTCTTGATTGTTCAAATGCTCGATATACCCAAAATGATATTTGGTTTATCAAGGTATCGAAAAGGGTATTGGATTAAAAATCTCGCGAGTGATACAAATTAAGTAAAAATAAGCAATTGCACATAATTTCGAAGTATCTTTGTTAATTCATGTATAATTGGTATAGATGATTGAATTTTTTGAGGTGTTTCTATGACAGAAAAAAAGGATGATAATCTCCAAAAAAAGAATACATACTTATTAGATGATAGTTTTAGTCCTACAAATCTAACAACTAAGATTGTTCTTTTATATGTAATTTTAGGGTTTATTTGGATTATAGTATCGGATTTAGCTGTTAATCTCCTTTTTGGTGAGGCAGGTAATTCTCAATTGGTACAAAGTATTAAAGGTGTTTTCTATATCATAGCAACTGCATTTGTATTTTTTATAGTGATTAAACGTAGCATGCAAATTTATTCAATGGCTATTTCTGAACTCAAGCAAGCATATACAGAATTAGATGTCAGTCACAAAATCTCATTAGAACTTGATGAAAAACTATACAAGCTTGCATATTATGACTCATTAACTGGATTACCAAATAAAGTATTATTAGAAAACACTGTAAATCAGTATATTTTACAGCATCCAGATGATGGATTGATTGGCTTTGTTTATTTTGATATCGATGAATTCAGCAACATCAATGAAGTAAAAGGCCATTCATTTGGAGATGAATTAATCATTGAAATTGCTAAGTATTTAAAAAAAGAAATTAAAGCACCTAATATGCTAGCTAGAATTGGCGGGGATGAATTTGTTTTAGCCTTGTTCGATATTGATCATTTGGACCAATTTATTCCACAAGTTGAAAAATATACCCACATCATTCGACGAACATATTTGCTAGATGAAGATGACTTTTTTGTGACATTTAGTTCAGGGGTTGCATTGTATCCTGACCATGGTAAGGATTATATTACATTATTGAGACATTCTGATGCAGCACAGTCAATTGCCAAAGCAAAAGGAAAAGATCAAATTGTTATCTTTGATGATGAAATGGTAACTATTATTAAGCAACAAACCGAACTGCTAAATCAGTTAAGACATGCGATTTCAAATAAAGAATTTTCTCTTCATTATCAACCTATCATTAATTTACGTGATGATCAACCCGTTGGTGTTGAGACACTTATTCGTTGGCAACATCCCATTAAAGGGTTTATTCCACCTTTGGAATTTATTTCTTTATCTGAGAAAAATGGATTTATTAAAGAAATATCAGAATGGGTATTTAAAGAAGTAGCAACACAATATGAAACATGGGATAGTGAAGGCAAACAATTTAGAATAGCAATTAATATCTCAGCTGTGATGTTAATGAGTGAACCATTCATACCTTATGTTAATGAGTGGGTAAAATTAAACCACTTAGATAGTTCGAAAATTACACTTGAAATCACAGAAACTGCTATTATTGATGATATTCAAAAAAGTATTCACGTACTTAAACAACTAAAAAAACTTGGATTTATTATTGCACTAGATGATTTTGGAACAGGCTATTCTTCACTGACATACCTACAAAAACTTCCTATAGATATTATTAAAATTGATAGAAGTTTCATCAACAATATAAAGCCTAATACTGAAGAATTTCATGTGCTTAGATATATGATTGAACTTGCACATCATCTTAATTTAACAGTTATTGCTGAAGGTATTGAAACTATTGAACAAGCTAATATGGTTAAAAAATATGAAGTAGATTTTGCACAAGGATATTTCTTTTGTAGACCCATGCCACAAACAAGAGTATTGGAATACTTCAAAGAAATTAATCCAAGATAAAATGATAAAAAACATAAATCCTATTCCCGCTGGAATAGGATTTTTATTTATCCGTAGGATAGAATTAGATAGATTATTATGTTATAATATGTCTAGAAAA
>JAFGTI010000097.1 GCA_016934175.1 Acholeplasmataceae bacterium
ACATAAACAAATCTTAATTGATGTTCTATCATACGTCTCAACGCTTGGTTTTAACATATGTGATCTTAAATTATCTGGGCTTAAAGGTAAATCAGGAAATCAAGAATATGTTCTTTATATTAAGAATGCTTGTAAAGAGATTGATATTCAAAAAAGAATAGAGGAAGTTCTATGCTAAGAAACCTCAAGGTCAAAAATTTTGCACTTATTGATGACCTAGACATGAATTTTGAATCTGGATTAACTGCATTAACAGGTGAAACAGGAGCAGGAAAATCAATCATCATGGAATCGATGCAATTACTTTTTGGTAAGCGCTCAGACAGTCAGATGATAAGACATGGTGAACAAAAAGCCAGTGTTTTTGGTGTATTCGAATTAACAGACAAGCTTCAAGAGTTACTTGATCTTCCTTCGATTATTGAAGTTGAAAGAGAAGTCGATTTAAAAGGTAGACACTCAATGAAAATTAATAAACAACCGACGACGCTATCTAAATTAAAAGACGTCATGAACTCTATAGGAAGTATCCATTCACAAAATGAAACAATGAATTTATTTGATAAATCATATTATTTAGTTTTTGTTGATCAAGTTGATCAAAAAAAAGTAGATACACTGATGAATCAATATTTGCTAGATAGAAGTAAATTCTTAGAAAAGAAAAAACACTTTGAATCATTAAAGTTAAAGAAAAATCAAAGCATAGAAAAACAATCTTTTTTAGAGTATCAAGTTTCTGAAATCAAAGCCTACCATCTTTTACCCAATGAAAAAGAAAACCTGGATAATCAAATAGAAAAACTCAAGAATTTTGATAAAATAATGAATCAACTCAAAACATCTTATTCACTTTTAGAAAATGATCGTTTTCAGATTGATGAAATTTATGAATCTGGTAAAGCTTTAGATAAAATCAGTGGCCTAGATGAACTTTATCAATCGATGAGTGAACGTCTTATTTCAAGTTACTATGAAATTGATGATGTTAAATCTAAGATATTTCAAATGATTGAAAGTTTGGATTTTGATGAAGACTCATTTAACATCATGCAAGAAAGAAGTTACGAACTTACAAAAATAGAGCAAAAATATAATAAGACAACCGATGAACTGATTAGTTATCTTACAGAAATTGAAGAAGAATTGCTACTTATCACTGATTATGATCATTACCTTGAACAAGCAGCTCAAGAAGTAAAAAAAGCCTTTGATAAGGCTTATGAGAGTGGTTTGAGTTTAAGTGATTTGAGAAGAGAACTTGCTAAAAGATTATCATCTGATGTTTTAATAGAACTAAAGGACTTGGATTTAGAGAAATCTATATTTAATATTGAGTTTGAAGAAGTTAACAGAGAAGAAAGTTCATTATTGGAGTCTGGTCTTGATCTTATTGAATTTTATATTTCTTTAAATGAAGGTGAACCCGTCAAACCACTAGCCAAAGTAGCAAGTGGTGGTGAACGTGCAAGGTTTATGTTTGCATTAAAAAGTATCTATGCAAAATCAAATCATCTATCACTTTTGATCCTTGATGAAATTGATATTGGTATCAGTGGAAAAACTGCAGCTAAAGTAGCACATAAAATGATTGATTTAAGTCAAATGATGCAACTTTTAGTGATCACGCATTTACCACAGGTTGCTGCAAGAGCCCTTCATCAATATCATATTATTAAAATAAAAGAAAATGCACGTATGGTTACGCGCATTAATAAATTACTCGACGAAGATAGGGTTGAAGTTATTGCACTGATGCTCTCAGATGAGAAATTATCTCATTTTGCGATTGAGCAAGCAAAAATATTGTTGCAAAAATAAAAAAAGCTTTCGCCTTTTCTATTAAGCAGTACCCTCAAGAACTGCTAAAATAAATGATAGAATGATCAAACCAACCATACCAAACATAATAATCCATACAATAAGTTTACCCCACCATGTTTCAGTAGGTGTTTGGAAATGTTTCTTAGATTTAGATACACCTTGGTTTTCTTCAGAAACTTTCGTAGCTTTTGTTTTTGATACATTTACTTTTTTAGGTTTAGCAACATTTTCGTTAACTTTTTTAGCCATGATTTCACCTCGATTTTGACAACATAGTCATTATACTATAAATATTTCTCTAAAGGAAGAGTTTTGATGAAAAAGAATGTTAAAATAATCTTTCATATCGATTTAAATGCCTTCTTTGCGAGTTGTGCAGTAATAAAAGAACCTTATTTAAAAGATAAGGCTTTTGTTGTCGGTGGTTCATCCACTTTCAAAAGAGGAGTTGTTTCAACTGCTTCTTATGAAGCACGAAAGATGGGAATTCATAGTGCTATGAATATTAATGATGCACTTAGAATTCATCCAAAGTTGATTATTGTACCTGTACAATTTGGTTTATATCAGAAATACTCAAGACTTTTCTTTAATTTTTTGAAACGATACTCTTCAATTATTGTTGAAGGATCAATTGATGAAGGTTATATTGATATGACTGAACAAGCAAAAACAAGACACCCTATAGAACTTGCTAAAGAGATACAAGATGGTTTAATGAAGGAGTATCAATTACCATGTTCAATAGGTATCGCTTCTACATTGTTTTTAGCAAAAATGGCATCAGATATGCAAAAGCCACTTGGTATCACTGTTCTAAGAAAGAGTGATATAGTCTCGAAGTTATTCCCGCTACCCATTAAAGAAATGTATGGCATCGGCAAAAAAACATATCCAAAACTTGAATTAATTGGTATTAAGACGATTGGAGATTTTACAAAGCTTGAAAATAAGGAAAAGATATTGTCTGTGATGAGTGAAAATGCTTATATTTCTTATGTGGATCATATCATGGGTAGATCTAGTGATCATATTGATCCAAAAAGATACGCAATTCCTAAATCAATTAGTAACGAAACAACACTCAATTATAATATGGATGAAGCTGATGCCATTCTTAAAATAATAGTTGAACTCTTTGAATCGACTCATGAGAGATTAGTAAAAGAAGAACTGGTTGCTAAAACAGTAGGTATTAAATTAAGAGATAGTGAATTTATAACCATTAATCGTTCTTTAACATTTAACCAATATACTGATGATTATCAAACTTTTTATGATGCCATCGATTCTTTGTTTGAAGAAAATTATCAAGGACAAGCAATAAGACTGGTTGGCATTTTTCTTAATCAAGTCATGCTTAAAAAAGATTTGAAAATTGATTATAATTTATTTACTTACCAAGAATTAACAAAACGAGAAATGAGTATATATAAAACATTAGAAAACATTAATAAAAAGTATCCTGAAAGCACAACAAAAGGAATAAAAAAGACATCATAGGATGTCTAATATGTCTAAATGACTTTGATGATCCCAAGTTTTGGGGTCATTTTTATTGTATTGTTTTAAAAATTGAATGACTTCTTCAGTAACACTTGTTGGAGTTGAGGCACCAGATGTGACTGAAACACTTTGAATATCTTTTAACCAATTTAAATCTATATCTTCAACTCCACTGATTAACTTGCTTTCAATTTTTTGATAGAAAGAGCCAACAAAAGCTAATTTATTTGAATTTGAACTCAAACGATCACCTACAACAAGCATGAGGTCAACAGGTTCTTGTTTCATAACAGCTTGTTGTCTTACAGTAGTTGCACTACATATTTCATTATCAAATAGATAGTTAGGGAATTTACTTTCAATGATTTTTAATACAGATTCAATATCATAAAGACTTAATGTTGTCTGATTTGTGACAAATACTTTTTTGTCACTTAATTCATTGGGGAGTCGTAATGCATCTTTTTCATCTTGAACAAAATAGATTTTTGGATCAAGTGCAAGTATTGCTTCAGGCTCAGGATGATTTCGATGTCCAATATAGATAATCTCGTAACCCTCTGATAACTTTGACTCTACTGCCTTATGAACCTTTAAAACATCTCTACACGTCGCATTTAAGCATGTCAAGCCTTTTTCTTTAGCACGCTCTATAACTTGCTTACTGATTCCGTGAGCAGTAAAAATGACTGTTCCTTTATCGATTTGTTCAATCAATTCCAGTCTAGTTATACCTTTTTGATCTAAACTAATGACACCATACTCCTTAAATGCCTTCGTTATTTTCTCGTTATGTACTATTTGACCTAAAATATAGATAGGTCTTGGATAGCTTTCTGTGCGAATTACCTTTTTTACCATAGCTAGTGCATTTAAGACACCATGACAGTAGCCTCTTGGAGTTAAATCTATTACGTTCATATCATCACCATCTATATTATACTTGATATATTTGAAAAATCCCTTTCTTTTACTTTAAAATGAATTTAATGATATAATATCACTGGTGATTTTTATGTATATTGAAGAAAAGCTTAAGCAACTGGGTTTCACTCAAACAACCCCCATCCAAGATGGTGTTTTTAAGCATATTAAAAATAAAAAAAATTTGGTTGGTTTATCTCCAACTGGTACTGGCAAGACACACGCTTACTTATTGCCCATACTTGATCAACTAGATTTTGAAAAGCAAGAAATTCAAGCATTAATATTTGTTCCTACGAACGAACTTGTTATTCAAGTTGAAAAGATGCTTAAAGAAATAGAACCTGGTGTAAGGGTTAAAGCATATTATGGTGGGTCTAATAAACAACGAGAACAAGAATGGTTAGAAAAATATCAACCTCAAGTCGTTATTTCTACACCACAAAGAATTGTGGAATATGCTATTGAACTTGGATTATTGAAATTACAGACAACAAAATTTGTTGTACTTGATGAAGCAGATATGATGTTTGATTTTGATTTTTTATCATTGATAGACCGAGTCTTACCCGCTTTATTAAAAGCTAAATTAATGCTTTTTTCAGCATCGATTAGACCTGATATGGACCAATTTATTAAAAAGTATTTTGGTGCTTATGATCTGATTGATACTAATAAGAAGCATATACTCAAAATAGAATATCAGCTCATTAATATCAAGTATCAAAACCGCCTTGAAGCACTTAATTTACTACTAGAAAATATAAATCCTTACCTATGTTTTATCTTTGTAAGTAAAAAAGAGAACCAGGAAATTGTTTATCAAGATTTAGTTGATAAAAATATTTCTGTAATCAATTTAAACTCCTCTATAGGTGTAAAAAAAAGAAAACAAATTATTGATGATATTAACAATTTAAAATATCAATATGTCGTCACAAGCGATTTAGCAGCTCGTGGTATGGATTTTAAAATTTCACATGTTATTCATTATGATCTTCCTCATCATCTAGAATTTTTTATGCACCGAAGTGGAAGAACTGCAAGAATGTATGATTCAGGACAAGTTATTACTTTCATGACTGTTGATGATCATCGTAAAATTGATAAATTAAGACAACAGGGCATTCCGTTTGTTAATTATATGCTCAATCAATCCGGGCTCAAAAAAGTTCAACTCAAAACAAATAAGGTATCGCAAGAAGAAATTAATGCGATTAAAAAAATAAGAAGAACAAAAACTGTAAAGCCAAACTACAAGAAAAAAAATAAAGCAAAAGTAAAAGATGCTAAACAGGAAGTAAGGAGGAAACAAATTGCTAATCATCGGTAGTCACGTCTCAATGTCTGGAAGTAACATGTATTTAGGTTCTGTTATGGAAGCTCTATCTTACGGATCTAATGCTTTTATGGTCTATACTGGTGCTCCACAAAATACAATCAGAAAACCTATTAAAGATTTAATGATAGAAGAAGCAAAAGTTTATATGAGCGAACATGGATTAAGTTTTGATCATGTCGTTGTCCATGCGCCCTATATCATCAATCTCGCAAATCCAGATCCTGAAAAAAGAGCGTTTGCGATTTCATTTCTAACTGAAGAAGTTAAAAGAACACAAGCAATGCAAGCAAAACAAATTGTACTTCATCCAGGAAGTGCAGTAGGTAAAGATAGAGTACAAGCTATTAAATGGATTGCAGAAGGTGTAAAAAAAGTAATAGAAAACACTAAAGATTCAAATGTTAAAATTGCTTTAGAAACCATGGCAGGCAAAGGTAATGAAGTGGGTAAAACATTTGAAGAACTAAAAGAAATTATTGATTTAGTAAACGAGCCGAACCGAGTGAGTGTTTGTTTTGACACATGTCATACACATGATGCAGGATATGATGTCAAAGAAAATTTTCAATCTGTAATAGAGCATTTCGATCAAGTTGTCGGAACGAAATATATATCTGTTTTTCATGTCAATGATTCCAAAAATATCAAAGGTGCATCTAAGGACAGACATGAAAACATAGGGTTTGGTGAAATCGGATATGATAGTTTATTAAAAGTGATCTATCATCCAGATTTTAACGATATCCCGAAGATTTTAGAAACTCCTTATGTGGACGGAAAACCGCCTTATAAAGAGGAAATTGAAATGATTAGAAACAAAGTATTTATCCCTAATCTAAAAGATATTATCAGTCAATAAATTAAAAAGACAACTCGATTGAGTTGTCTTTTATTCGTTAGATATCATGAGATAAAGTTCTTCATATTGTCGAGCCATTTTGATGATACTATGTTTGATTTGCATCGCTTGGATAATGATTTCATTCCACGTTGATTTATCTTTTTGGTACATGGCTAGCGCTTGATTGATCACATCAGTTAGCTCTTTTGCATCATAATTCTTAAATGAAAAACCTGTACCAATTCCGCTATTCGGATCATAATTCCGTACTGTGTCTTTTAATCCACCTGTTTCCCTTACAATGGGAAGTGCGCCATATC
>JAFGTI010000098.1 GCA_016934175.1 Acholeplasmataceae bacterium
TCATTTACAGTCTATGATCATGTAGAAGTCTTTGCACAAAAATTGACGACGAAGTATCAGAGTGTTCTTGTGTTTGGAAGAGCTAAAGTCATTCCAGCAACACAAGAAATATTATTAGCATTGATAAAAAAATATGTTAACATGGATATTGAAAAAGCAACCAAGTTAATTGAAAATGAAATTATGGATACTGCAATCATCGAAATTGAAATTGATCATCTATCTGGGAAGATATCAAAGTAGAACAATACGGTAAGGAGAAACAAATGGAAGACTATGTAAAAAACGAAATTAAGAATAATCGAAGAGCAATAAAAGAAGATTGGCGAGAACTCAGAAGTATCAAAACTGATCGACAATTAAACTTAGAAAGACCAGAGATGTTTAAACAAGGAAAACCTGGTTCTATGCTGATAGAGTTAAAAAAGGAGTTTCCCAATATTAAACAAAAAACTTTATCAGAGTGTATCAAGAGTAGAAGATCACTGAGAAGTTATAAAGATCAAAGTCTTACTTTTGAAGAACTGACTTATCTTTTATGGGAAACATCAAGAGTGGATGCATATAGACCAGGTGTAACTTTTAGAACCATACCTACAGCTGGTGCAACCAATTCTATGGAGACCTATGTCTTTTTAAATAAAGTTGAGGGAATAAAACAAGGATTATATTTATATGTGCAAGATAAACATCAACTATCATTGATCGATGATAGTAAAGATTTAAAAGAAAGAGTTGATGAAGCTCTATATGGTCAATTAAGAGGAGCTCCTGTTGTGTTTTTCTTTACAGCTACACCCTATAGAACAGAATATAAGTATGCACACTTATCTCATAAAATGATTGCTATTGAAGCTGGACATGCAGGACAAAATTTATCACTTGCTGCAGAAGTGATTGATTGTGGAGCTGTCGCACTTTGTGCTTATGTCCAAGAGTATTGTGATCGATTACTCGGTATTGGTGAAGAAGAATTTGTAACATATGCGATTACCTTAGGTAAAAGATAAATAGTTATTTTACAATTTAAAATGAAAAGAACCCTATAAAAGGATTCTTTTTTTGTTTAAGAGAATTTGTCATAGAAAACATTTTCAGGTTGAATCTTATGCTTATTTAATACATTAATACAAGCATTGATCATGCCAGGCGATCCACATAAATAAGCTTCAGCTTCAGTTAAATTATCAGTAAAGCGGTCAACAACATCGGTAATAAGGCCAACCTCACCCTGCCAGTTATCTTCTGGAAGTGGTGCTGATAATGCAGGTATATATTGGAAATTAGGAAATTCTTTCGCTAATTCCATAAATTCTTCAGTGTAATACAAATCAGCTTTAGATTTCGCTCCGAAGAAGTACTTAACTTTTCTTTGCATACCGCGATCTTTTAAATAATAGAGTATTGAACGAATCGGAGCCTTGCCGGATCCACCAGCGATGCAGATCATTTCTCTATTTGAGTTTTCTTGAAGGTAGAAATGACCATAAGGTCCTGTAACAATAATTTTGTCTCCAACCTCTAAAGCTTTATGGACAAATCCTGTTGCTTGTCCATTAGGTACCATTCGAATAATAAATTCTATATGATGCGCTTCTTTTGGATTGGATGCAATTGAGTAAGCACGAATGACTTCAATTCCAGGAACTTTGAGTTGAGCATATTGACCTGGTTTGAAATGCATTGTATCGGGATCAATTAATTTAAGACGCACTAATTTTGTATCATAAGTTAAATCTTTCATTTGTTCAACAACAGTTTTAAATTCTTGAGCATTGAGTAATTCATTTGGAATCTCAATTTTCATGTTATCTCTTACTTTAACTTGACAAGACAAACGAGTTCCATTTTTTCTTTCTTCATCAGATAGAAAAGGTTCTTCGGTAGGTTTGATTTCTCCTCCACCCTCGATTAATCTGAACTTACAAAATCCACAAGTTGCTTTACCACCACATGCTGATGGAATAAATATTTTATGTTGAGCTAATGTATTGAGTAGTGTGTCATCCCCTTTGACAGGGATTTCAGTTTCCTCATTGATGGTGATTACTTTCTCTCCTCCGCCACCTAATAATTTTTCAGCAAGAATTAGAAGTATAGCGATGACGAGAAGTACACCGATTAATATAATGGGTACGTATATATTCATATGAACCTCCTGTTAAATGTTTGCAATGCCAGTAAATCCAATAAATGCTAATGCTAAAATTCCTAAGATAATGAATACGATACCTTTTCCTGCTAAACCACGTGGTACATCACTGTTTTTAGCCATTTTTTCGCGAATGCCAGCAACTAATATGATGGCAAGCATCCAACCGACTGAAGAGCCAAATGAGAAGGCAGCAGTTTCAACAAAATTGTATTCTCTATTTACGAAGAATAATGAAACTGCTAAGACAACACAGTTTACAGTGATTAAAGGAAGGAAAATACCAAAAGCATTATATAGTTTGGGTATGAATTTTTCTAAAAACATTTCTAGGAATTGAACTGTTGCTGCAATCGTAATAATAAAGACGAGTAAAGCAAGATTAGTTGTTCCTGTACTTTTTAGAAGACTATAGATCGGCCAGTTAATAATACCGGTAATTGTAACCACAAAGACTACTGCAATACCCATACCTTTTGCATTCTTAACATTTGTTGAGATTGCAATGAGAGGACACATTCCTAAAATATAGACTAAAGCGATATTGTTATTTAAAATTGTTCCATAAATAATTTCAATTATATGAGCCATATCTATACCTCCTATGCTTCTTCATAATACTTAGACAATTCACGAATACCCCAAATAAGGAGCCCTAATACAAAGAATCCACCAGGTGCCATTGCCATGACTGTCCAATTAACCCAAGTGCCTGGCATGATGCGGTAATTTAGAATCGTACCAAATGCTAATAATTCACGAACAACAGCAACCATAATTAAAATAAATGTATAGCCCATACCACTAGCAAAGCCATCAACTAACGTATATCTTACAGGATTTTTAGAAGCAAATGCTTCTGCTCGACCCATAACAATACAGTTTGTGATAATCAAACCTACATAAGCACCAAGTGCTTTTGCTATACTAGGAAAATAAGCTTGTAAGAACATTTGAACTAAAATAACAAATGATGAGATAATCACCATATAGGTTACCATTCTAACCTTTGGAGGAATGAAGTTTCTAATTAAGGAGACAGTAGCAGAACTTGCCATAACGACAAAAGTAACACCTAGTCCCATTGCAATCGCATTATCAACGCGATTGGTAACAGCTAGTGCAGAACAGATGCCAAGAACTGCGATGACAATTGGATTATTTTTAGATAATCCATCTTTCATGATGTTATACCATTTGGTATATTTTATTCTAATGAGTTTCATGTCATCACCTCCTAATCCTGATTATCCCAAGCAGTTTTATGCTCGGTATAAGCTTCATTTAAAATGAGTTCAACTGCTTTAGATGTTCTTGTTGCTCCTGTAATTGCATCAATTTCGTTTGCAGCATTTTCGCTAGTGTCTTTATTGATTTCAATTTGAGGAACCATCTTAATACCTATAAATGTAGATAGATAATTAGGTTCAGCTATAACACCTCCAAGACCTGGAGTTTCTTCTTGCTGTAAGATCTTGATGCTTTGTATGGTTTCAAAGTCTGATTCTAGTGTGATGATTCCGATAATTGGACCCCAAACTCCACCACCATTAAACATATAACTGATAGAACCAGTTTCTTTATCTTCATAAAAAGTAAGTCCATCAAGTTCAATCGTATTTATAGTTTCTGAGAATACATCATGTATATTTGAAAAAGTATAAGAAATATCATTTGAGTCTAGAATAGCTGACTTAAGGTCTGCTTCCTTATTTGCCTCAATCAAATCTCTTGTTAAGTAATCTCCACCAAGAAGTAATACTGATGTAATAGTACCTAAGATAATGACGAATAATATCATTTTTACATATTGATTCATGCCATCACCTCCACAGGTTCTACAGGTGTAATTTCTTTATTGTTCCAATTATCAATGAGTGGAGAAATAGCATTCATGATGATGACACTAAATGTGACACCTTCAGGAAATGCTGCAAAATTTCTAATTAAGACAGTTAAAAAGCCTAATCCAAAACCATATATCATCTTTCCAATAGATTTAGAAGGAGCAGTAACTGGATCAGTAGCCACAAAGAATGCGCCAAACATAATTCCTCCAGTAAATATGGAAAGTAGAGGATCTTTGAAAGTTGTTGGATCAAAAAGGTGTCCTATCCATGTAAGTAAGAAGACGGAACCAATAAAAAATAATGGAATTCGCCAATCTGCGATTTTTAAAGCAATAAGTCCAAGACCTAAAACAATAATGCCTAATCTAAAGGTTTCACCCAATGTTCCTGGAATCATTCCAAAAAGTAAGTCTGTAAACGAATAATCAAATGGAAGTCCTCTTCCTAATGAAATCAAAGGAGTGACTGCTGATACAATATCAGTTACAGGATCTAACCACATTGTTGCCATAAATGCTGGAAAAGATATTTGTACAAACAAAACACCCACGAGTGCTGGGTTAAATACAGTTTTTCCTAGACCACCAAAGATACTTTTACCAAAGAAAATACCAAAACCAGAACCAATAGCGACCATCCATAATGGTGCAGTTGGAGGCATGAGTAGTGCAAATACTAATGGTGTCACCATCCAACTCATATCTAATTTCTTTTTTCTTATTTTGGCAAAGATAAGTTCAATAGTAATCGACACTGCATAAGATACTGCTGCAATTGCTAAGACATACCAACCGAAAATAACAGTGGCAGCAATTAATAATATGCCTAAAAACCCAGTAAAAATCAGCAAGTTTTTTTGTGTCAGGGCATCTGCGTGCAAAGTTTGTCCGCTTTGAGTCATAGTTTCACCGCTTTCTTTTTGGTTATAATATATATAAAAAGTTAATCAAATATAGAAGAATCATTTTTTTTAATTATAGCATAATACGATGTATTAATGCTAATATTAGGAACTATAAAACTTTTACATGGCCTATCCTATGCGATGATGATACTACTTAAATTTGGACGAAGTAAACAAATAGGTATATGATATAATTATTTTAAGTATCACGATAACTTAAGTGAATTAGAAAAGTGTAGTTAATGAAATAGCAAGTTTGAGCATAAATTATTTTTGGAGTGTCACATGAGTAAAAACGTTGAAGAATTCAATCAATTATTTAAAAAACATTTTAATAAGAGTAAAAACTCGATATTATCCATGAGTATATCTAAAAATGATATAGTTAAATACTATGAATTCAATAAAAAAGAAAACAGTGAAGATCTAAAATTTGGAATCGGATCCATTAGTAAAACTTTTATCGGTTCATATATTGCAAAACTAGTCTATGAAAACAAAATCAAGTTAGATGATAAACTCGATGATTATTTTGAGTTGAATAAAAAGATCAATTATCCAACGATTTTAGAGTTACTATCACATACATCAGGATATTCATTTTTTATTCCAAGAATTCCAACATTAAAGGTTATGTTGCTTAATGGATTTAATAAAAAGAATATCTATGAAGGGGTAAATAGACAGTGGATCACTTCATATTTATTACATCATCGACCCAGCAAATGTAAAATATATCGATATTCAGATTTCAATTACGCAGTTTTAGCGATTTTAATTGAAACGATTGAAAAAAGAAAATATAAAGAGGTCATGCGTGATTATATTAAAAATGATATTGGCTTAGCACATACAAACTATTATAATTTGAAAAGTTCTAGTGAGTGTCCATACTCTTGGGTATGGGAAGATGATAATCCTTTTTTAGCTTCAGGTGGCATTTATTCAACATTAACAGATATGACAAAATTTCTTGAGTATCAAAATAATTTAGAGCATTCATATTTAGCTATAGCACATGGGAAACACGCAAAGATTAATCAAAAGAATATTTATTCTGGCTTTTCATGGAATTCATTTTATTCGGGGTCATTTTTTTGGCATATCGGTGGACAAGGTTATTTTAGATCTTATGCATTATTTGATAAAAAAAGAAGGATTACCATTGTTATCTTAGCAACAGTAGATATTAACTTACAGCATGTCAATAGATTGGGCTCAAGTATGTATAGAAATCTAAAAAGAAATCATAAGCTTTTATTGAATTTTTTTGAGGAATTCGCATTGAATTAATTAAATAAAAAAAGATGAACTTGCAATTGATAACAAAGCAAGTTCTTTTTATTTATTGACTAAAAACTGAAATACAATCATTAATAAAGATGTGATATACTGAAAATATAAAATATCATTTCAATGGAGGGAATTTATGCGCACACTTAAACTTCTCATCATGCCGATTTTTATGGTTATCGTGGCAATTATAGCAACATCATGTGCAAACAATATCGTTTTTACAATTTATTTTGATTCAAATGGGGGGAGTGATGTGATGTCAATCACATCCGATGGAGCCTCTATGGTTAGCATTCCAGAAGATCCAAACAAAGAAGGATTTATTTTTGATGGGTGGTTTTGGGATAATGGAACTTTTGAGATGCCTTTTACAGCGAATTCGATAATGGATACACCCATATCAAGTAATATGACTGTTTATGCTAAATGGAGCCTCATTGGATATGAAATTAACTATGTTCTAAATGGAGGAATAAATCCTCCAAGTAATCCAACAACATATGATTCTGAAACTGTGACTTTGAATATCTCGGATCCAACACAAATTGGGCATCAATTTGAAGGGTGGTATCTTGATGAAGATCTGACGCAAATCTTTACTTTTGAATCATCAATGGAAACAGACATCACGTTATATGCAAAATGGAGTATAAATAGTTACACTTTACAATATCTAGATAATGATGGCACGGTATTATATACTTCTATTTATGAATATGGTGCAAGCCTGAGTGGAGTTGTTCCACCTGTAGCAAGTAAAGAAGGATTCGACTTTGTTGAATGGAATCAAGATCTTCCACTAACCATGCCGGCAATGGATCTAATGATTACTGCACGTTATGTTACTAAGGAATGTATTATGTCGTTCAACAGTAATGGAGGCTCTGAAATTTCAGATCTTATTGTTTCCTATGAAAGTATAATCTATGCTCCAGAGAACCCATCTAAAGATAATTATGTATTTGGTGGATGGTATTTAGATGAAGCATTAACAGACTCCTTTAGTTTTCCAACAACAATGACAGAAGATATTCAACTTTATGCAAAATGGGAATCTTTATCATATACAATCGATTATTATATTGTTGGTGTTGATCAAATGGGAACTATCGAAATGTCTGAAGGAGAAACGATGGTTAACATCACACTTGGTGTAAGAAATTCTTCAGCGATTACATCAGAAGGTCGCTTCTTTATATGGGGAGAAAATAGTTATTATCAATTGGCCGATGGAACGAATCAATATCAAACTTCTCCTGTAGATATTACAAACCTGTTTGATCTTGAAGAAGGGGAACGAATTGTTGATGATGCATGGGGATCTCAAGCTGTTGCAGCGCTAACCTCTCATGGGCGTCTATTTACTTGGGGATATAACGGAAACGGATTATTGGGTGATGAAGCGGTTGGTGAAAGAACTTATCCCGCTGAAATAACAAGTAAATTTGATTTAGATGAAGGCGACAAGATTATCAGTGTATCAATGGGAGAATACCATGGATCAGCACTGACATCAACAGGAAGAATTTTCATGTGGGGGAGAAACCCATATGGTCAATTAGGTGATGGGACTGATGAAAATAGATTTAATCCAATAGAGATTACGAGCCAGTTCAGTTTATTAGAAGGCGAACAAATCACAGGTGTATCATTGGGAAGAAGTCATTCTTCAGCGATTACCTCAAATGGAAATGTCTTTATTTGGGGTTATAATTATCATGGAGAATTAGGTATTGGCACAGAAGATAACAGTAATATACCAATAAAAATGACGAACCAATTTAATTTAGGAGTAGGCGAACAGATTATTCAAGTTTCTTTAGGATCTGCCCACTCTTCGGCAATCACTTCGAATGGACGTATCTTCATGTGGGGATATAACGATCATGGTGAGTTGGGTGATGGAACCGAAATAGATAAAATGATTCCACTAGACATCACCAACCAATTTGATTTGGATGAAAGCGATAAAATTGTTAATGTTAGTGTAGGTCAATATCATTCTTTAGTAGTGACGTCAAATGGTCGTGTATTTACATGGGGATATAATTATTATGGACAATTAGGGTTTGGTGAAGCAGATTATCTTGCTCACTCTGAACCAATAGAAATTACAAATAATTTTGATTTATCTCAAGGAGAAAAAATTATTTGGGGAACATTAGGAAGCTTGTTTTCATCAGCATTTACATCATCTGGGCGTATCTATACTTGGGGATGGAATAATGGTGGGCAATTAGGCGTATCATCAATAGCAAATAAATATTTACCAGTAGAAGTTACAGCTATAGATGAAATAAACATTCATAGCGAAGATTGTGGTTATGGATTGACCATAACTGGTTACGTGCCAATTAAAGAAGGATTCACTTTTAGTGGCTGGTATATAGATGCTGGTTTAACTACACCTTATGCATTTACAACTATGCCAGATCATGCACTTAAATTATATGGTATATGGATGTTAAATTAATGATTTAAGAGTAGTTGAAATTCGAATGATAATATAAAAGAGAGGAAGTTATGAATGAACCAAAAACAATTAAATAAGAAAAAGTTATACAAAGAATTAAAAGAAAAATTAAATGATTTGCCTTATGTCATCGCTGCTTGGGAGGGTGGATCT
The DNA here is from genome assembly GCA_016934175.1 of Acholeplasmataceae bacterium. Classification (GTDB taxonomy): domain Bacteria; phylum Bacillota_I; class Bacilli_A; order Acholeplasmatales; family Acholeplasmataceae; genus Peloplasma. The sequence continues at coordinate 8,829 of JAFGTI010000098.1, forward strand.
AAAGCAACTCATTTTGATGATGAGTATTCAGATCTTGATTTAGCAGTGATTGTTCAAGATGAAGAGGTTGAAACGGCTTTTCTATTTTTCGAAGATTATTTGAATAAAAACTTCAAGATTAATCGACAATTTCGAATATCTGAACCCGCATGGCATGGATTTTCACAAGCGTTTTATTTGCTTGATGATATGCCAAAACATTTTTATGTTGACTTTGCTGTTATAAAGGAGTCAATAGAAGATAAATTTACTGATCCCAAAAGACATGGAGATGCTTTTGTTTGGTTTGATAAAAAAATGATGAGTGAACCACACATTGAAACTGAAGAAGATGTTTTATCAAGAGCAAAAAGATTTTATCAACGTGTTTCAAATCAAGATTTTATTGTCATGACTGAAGTTGAAAAGAACTTATCAAGAAATAATTATTTAGAAGCTTATTTTGCATATTTTCAATTTGTTTATGCTTACTTAGTTCCGCTACTTAATTTAAAACATCGAAAAGAAAAAGTAGATTTTGGTATGCGATATGCTTATAGGGATTATAATCGAGATGATTGTATACTTATAGAGAAACTTATGAAAAATCAAAATATTGATGATATTAAAAATAATTATCATTTAGCAAAACTGAGATTTATTGAATTAAAAGGAGAACTATCCGAAAATTTTAGATGATTTTTGAATAGGATAAGGATACTAAACACTAAATAGAGAAATAGTGATTAAATCATAGGGTTCTATCATCAAAAACAAAATTCTAAAAATCATGATACAATAGCAACGAATCATTGATAGAACAAATGAAATAGAAAGGAATCCTTGTGGCGTGAAAAAAGCAATCATCTACTTTTTTTCTGGAACTGGCAATACCAGAATTGCAGCAAAAGAAATCGCAGAAGAATTAAATAGCTTAAATATTGATACGATTGTTTTTGATGTGCGTAGTCCAATAAATGACGTTCCTAATCCTAATTTATATGATATTATTTTGTTTGGCTATCCCATTCATGCATTCAATGTACCACAGTTTTTTCTTGATTTTATTAAAAAGTTACCCAGTGTGAATCATATACCCACCTATGTTTTTAAGACCTCAGGTGAGCCATTTCGTATGAATAGTGCATCAAGTTTTTCCTTAGTGAAAAAATTAGAAAAAAAAGGATTTAATCTTTCAATGGACAAACATTTGCTTATGCCTTATCATATTATGTTTCGTTATAATGATGCTTTAGCAAAACAAATGTTTAAACATACAAAGGGCATGGCTAAGTTAATCGCTATTCTTATTCTACAAAATAATCATCAAAAACTTAAATACAACCCGTTTTATGTAATGCTGCATTATCTATTTAGAATACAATGGATTGGGGCGAAACTTAA
>JAFGTI010000013.1 GCA_016934175.1 Acholeplasmataceae bacterium
AACAACCCATTAATTAATTCTTTTAAACTATTTAATTTGTTGAATTTCTCCTATAAATGTTATATAATACTATTAAATGGAGGAAATAACATGATTTTGACAGCATTAGATCTAAAGGAGAAGTATAAAGATTATACGGATATTAATGGCAAAATTAAAAGAGATGTAGACAATAACATCTTGTTTCCTGTTGTGAGAGGTATATATGAAACAAATGCGAATGTAGAGGGTTACTTACTTTCTTCATATATTTATGGTCCTTCATATCTATCATTTGAATATGCACTGTCGTTTCATAATATGATTCCAGAAAGAGTCGTTGTTTACACCAATGCTACTTTTAACAAAAGAAAAAGTAAAACTTACAAAAACCATTTTGGTCTTTTTACGTATAGAGATGTTCCAAAAGAAGCTTTTCCATTTTCTATTCAGGCTTATGAAAAAGATACCTATTCATACTTCATAGCTAGTCCTGAAAAAGCCCTATGTGACATGCTTTATATTAGGCAACCGGTTTCTAGCATTAAAGAATTAAAGTACTTATTATTTGAAGATATTAGAATAAATAGTGAAGCATTTCAGTTGCTAAAATATGATGATATTATGTTTTTATCTAATAAATACATTTCAAATAATATAAAATTTTTAATAAGGCTAATTGAAAGTGAGTATATAAAATGACAATAATTCAACAAATGATTGATAAATACAATCCAAAAACGTTAGAAGATAAAAAAAATGTAATCAAAGAAGTCTTACAGGAAGTTATTTTAGCAGGACTATCAAAAACTGATTTTTTCACACATGCTGCTTTTTATGGCGGCACAGCTTTACGTATATTTTATGGAATGGATAGATTTAGTGAAGATCTGGATTTCTCATTACTGACTGGTAACGATACATTTGATATTAATAAATATTTTAAACCAATAAGCGATATTGTAAACTCCCTTGGATTATCATTTGAAATCTCAAAAAAAGACAAGTTATCTCACTCAAACATTGATTCAGCATTTATAAAAGGTAATACCAAAGAAACCTATATAACCATCTTTCCAAACGCAGCAGATTCCAGTCAAATTATTCATAATGAGAAAATAATTATTAAATTTGAGATTGATGTGAATCCACCAAAATACGCTACAACTGAAATTAAATATCGTTTGTTACCATTTCCATTTCAGGTAAGAGTTTATGACAAAAAATCTTTATTTGCGGGTAAAATTCATGCAGTAATTGCTAGAAGTTGGAAAAATCGTGTAAAAGGTAGAGACTTATTTGATTATATCTATTATTTAAGTTTAGACACAGAAGTGAATCTAAAACATTTGGAATCAAGGCTTAAAGAAACAAAAACCATCAATGAAGATGTCGTTTTAACCCGAAAAAAATTAATTGAAGTATTAGAGAATAGATTTGATCATATCGATTTTGAAATGGCAAAATCAGATATTAGACCATTTCTTAAAGATCAAAGTAGTCTTGAAATGTGGGACATTGACTTTTTCAAAGCTATTACTAGTACTATAAAAGTAGATCATGAGGCATAAAGATGATAAAAGCAAATCAAGACAAGTTTAAAACAATCCTTGATTATTTTATCGAGGAAAAAACACTTGATAAGGCTAAATGTTTATTAGATGGTAAACCATATGATGAAACATATTACTTTTAACACAAAGATATCTTGATAAATACAAGGTTGATTTTGCAAGCAATTCAGTCGTATCAACGCACGCTGAAAGTATCGTATTGTTTTCACTAAAACGTGACTAAAAAATGGTTTAAATTATCCACATCGTGTTGAATTGACTAAATATTAGTTTAATTGGAAGAAATTTGAGGTGCTAAAATGTTGTTGATTAAAGAGATGATGCACAAACAAAACATAAATATTCAAGGAAAGTCGATTGAAAGAGAAGCTGTAAGAGGAGTTATACTTAAACATCATGAGTTACTTATGATACATTCTACAAAGAACAATGACTATAAATTTCCTGGTGGGGGCATCAATTTTGGAGAAACTCATGAAGATGCACTTATTCGAGAAATTAGTGAAGAATGTGGTGCAACCGTTACAAAAATTGATGATGAACTTGGAAAAGTCATTGAATATGATATTCCACTTGAAGACGATTATGATGTGTTCAAAATGACATCATTTTACTATTTATGTCAAGTCGATTCTAACTTTGGCAATCAATCACTTGATTTATATGAAAAAGAATTAGGTTTTAACCCGGTTTGGATTAATATTGATGAAGCAATATCGGCAAATCTTAAATTAATCAATTCCAATTATCATCCGCGCTGGGTAAAAAGAGAGTTAGTCGTATTAAATTACATAAAAGATAAACTTAAATAAAAAATCACTTAAACATCATATTTTATCATCAATTAAATGAAGGAGTGTAGAATTTAATGTCAAAACTTATCATCATTACGGGGTTTTTGGCAACGCTAAAAACAACGATATCTTTGAGACTCAGTAAAGATCTTGGAATACCTTCTTTAAATAAAGATTCAATCAAAGAAATTCTAGGAGAAACCATTGGTTTTACAAATCGAGAAGAAAATTTAAAACTTTCTTTCGCTACTTTTCAGCTCATGAAGTTCATGATGATGAAAAACATGGACTTAAATATTGACACGATCATCGAAAGCAACTTTAAACCTTCTGAAATTAAGGAATTAGAAAATGCATGTCGTCGTCAGAATATTCAAATTTTAACGATTTATCTTTTTGGTGATGTCGATGTTTTATATCAACGTTATATCGATCGACAACCAAATCGACATCCAGTCCATACTTCAACAGGACTCATCTCTTATGAAATGTTTAAACAGTCAATGAGTCAATATCGAAAAGAAGATTGTATTGGAGAAGTAGTTAGTTTTGATACAACTAAATTTAATGAGGATATCTATCATGACATTCTTCATACAGTGGAAGGTTTCTCTAAAAGTAATACATAAAAACTAATATATTTAATAAATAATCAATTAAACAATTAAAAATAAAATCTTAAAAGTCATCTCTTCCTTAGTGAAGATTCTAGATGACTTTTTTCTATTTGATGAAAATTCATGCAAAATTGGGGCTGCTTAACGCCATCTTTATATTTTTTTAACATCATTCATGAAACCTTGAATACTATCTTTATACTGTAATCGGTAAAATAAATGCGTTAAAGGAGGATTTAACATGGAAGAATTAATTGGACAAAAAGTCAAAATTACACTTAATGCATCATCAGGATTTATAACTTATGTAGGCAAAATTATTCGATCACTCGAACAATTTCTTTTGATTGATACAACAATAGGACCTATTTACATTAGTTATGCGGCAGTCAAAACAATTCAAGTATTAGGTGATCATCATGAAGAAAAATAAAAGTGTGGTCATTGGTTCTGGTCGTTTAGGTGCGAGTATTGCAGCTATGTTATCTGATTTGGGTAATGATGTGGTCATCATTGATAAAGATGATACATCATTTAGAAAACTCGCTGATACATTTAGTGGTTATGATGTCATTGGGGATGCAACTGATTTATCGATATTGGAAAATGAAGCTTTAATTAGAGAAGCGAAAGAAGTAATTATCACGACAGATAGCGATAATGTGAATCTTTTTATTGCGCACCTTTGCTTCAATATTATTGACGTTCCAAACATTTATGTCAGATTTTCTGATACTGATAAAGGAAAGCTCATTGAAAATACAACGATTAAAGCGATTTATCCGTTTATTTTATCGATTGATGAATTTATGAATATGCGTGAGGTGAGTCATCATGAAAATAGTCATCGCTAACGGTACACATGAAGCAGATTTTATAATCAAGAAATTCAAGAAAGAAAAGCATCAAATGATTGTTATTAATAATGATAAGGATTTTGGTAGTTACATTAGCAGCTCAAACCGAATACCTGTGATTTTTGGGGATCCAACTAAAGCATACGTGCTAGAAGATGCTAATACATTTAATGCCGATGTGTTTATTGCTCTATCAACAAATGATATAGACAACTATGTTGCCTGCATGACAGCGAAAAAGTTATTCAATATTCCTCGCGTTGTTAGTATTGTTCGAAACCCTAAACGTGTTGATCTTTTTAAAACCCTAGGGATAGATAGCGTGATATGTTCAACTTATTTATTAGGTGAAAGTATTACTTCAGAATCTATCATTGAAGATTTTATAAAGACGATATCTATAGAAAATGAAAAAATAGTGATTGTAGAATTAATTATTGATAGCGAATGCCTTTTAGTGAATCAGAAAATAAGAGACGCGAGTATCCCACATTTCTTAAATATTAGTTGTATTTATAGAGACCCAGAAGTCATCATCGCAAATGGTGATACTGTGATATTACCTGATGACAAGCTTGTTATCGTAACTACACCCGAACATCATCAAGAGTCTATTGATTTCATACAAAGAAAAGAGATGCCAAATGGATCCTAAGAAAATAATATCTGGATATCCTTTAATATTAGGATATCTTGGTTATTTCATCATGATGATAGGATTAATTAATCTTCTGCCTTTATTAACTATTTTGTTTTATCCAGAAGATGCATCTGAATCTAAGTATTTCATCATACCAGGTGTGGTTGCTATTATCGTGGGTTATCTTTTATCTCTAATTTTAAGAGGAAAAGACACATCTAAACTCGAAAGACATCAAGATATTTTATTGATATTTTTGATTTGGATTTTTGCAATTATCATATCAGCTTTCCCGTTTATTCTTAGTGGGAATTATAATTTTACACAAGCTATTTTTGAATCAACAAGTGGTTATTCAACAACAGGTTTATCTGTTGTTGACGTATCGATCACATCCAAAACATTTTTATTATTTCGAAGTCTGCTACAATTTTTTGGTGGTGTAGGGTTAGTTTTAGTGTTAACTTCCGCAATTTCAGACAAATACGGAATGAAATTATATTTTGCAGAAGGGCATAATGATAAATTATTACCTAATTTAGCGAAATCAGCACGGTTGATTCTTTCCATTTATATTTTATATATCATCATCGGATCGATGATGTATACAGTTTTTGGAATGTCAGTCTTTGATTCGATTAATCATTCAATTGCAAGTTTATCAACGGGTGGTTTTTCAACAAAAACTGCTTCAATTGGGCATTATGACAGTTTTCCTATTGAGATTATTACGATGGTATTAATGTTATTAGGAAGCACAAATTTGATTATTCATCTGCAAATTTTTAAAGCAAAATATAAGAAAGCATTTCATCATAACGAAATGAAACTTTTATTGTTGGTTACCCTCATATTTTTACCAATTATGACACTTTCTTATATGAAAAATAGTGGTAATGCTTTATTCGATAGTTTTAGAGTGGGACTATTTCAGTTTGTGAGCGCGATTACTACTACTGGATTTCAAACCGTTGAACAGTTTACAACATTACCACATATATTGAATTATAGTGTTATAATACTTATGATTATAGGTGGTGGAATTGGATCGACTTCTGGTGGGATCAAACAATATCGCATCGCATTATTGCTCAAGAGTTTATACTGGAATATTCGCGATAAAATGTCACATCAACGAACGATTCATACCAATTATATTCAAAAATTTGGAAAAGATTTCGAAGTTGTAGATGAAGATATTAACAATAATAATTCATTTATTGCACTTTATTTTATGGTGCTTGTCATTGGGACTGTTATATTTTCAATGTATGGGTACACTCTAGAAGAATCATTTTTTGAGTTTTCCTCTGCATTAGGAACGGTTGGATTATCGATTGGTATAATATCCTATCATACAGAACCTGTATTACTCTGGGTTACAACGTTTGGAATGTTTTTAGGCCGACTTGAATTTTATGTAATTATTATTGCTATTTCTAGATTAGTAATTGATCTGTCAAAAAAGAAGGTACACAATGTTAAAAAAAGAGTTGCATAAATATTTATTTTTGATTGCTGTTTTAGTCTTATCAACATTATTATCATTTGCATTTGAGCAATTTGAGCTGAGAAGAGAAAATATTTTACTCATTTATGTTGCATCAATTATGCTCATCATTGTCGAGACGAGAAAAGTAATTTTCGGTGTAATCTCAACGTTTATTTTGGTTTTTATTTTTAATTTCTTTTTTACTGAACCAAAATACACCATCATTATAGATGATGGAAATTACATCGTTACACTTATAATTTTTATGATTGCAATTTTCATTTTAGGAACGTTAACTACTTCGTTGAGAAAACAAATCGTTTCATCAGAAGATAATGCTAAAAAAATTGATTTGCTTTATCGAATAAGCAAGGAATTATTATATGCAAGTACAATCAATGACATTTTTAAGATTGAAATTAAGCACCTTAAAGATAATCTAGGAAGAAAGATGTTATTCCATTTCCCTTATCAAAAATTAACTTATGGTGATAAAGACATTGAAATTGAGCATTTATCAAAAGAAATAAATTATGCGATTGATTATCAAGTAATCTGTGGAAAAAATCAGAATAAGTATGCTGATTTAACGGCGATTATTTTTCCAATCATTAGTAAAAAAAATATGTCCGGTGTATTATTAGTGGATGCTTCTGAAAATGTATTGAATCGTCATGAGGTCGAATTTATTCAAACGACTCTCTTACAAATGCTCACAGCAATAGAACGTGAAAAAATATCAGAAGAACAAGAAAATATACGTGTACAAATGGAGAAAGAACGACTAAAGAGTGTTCTTCTCCGTAGTATTTCTCATGATTTAAGAACTCCATTAACGACTTTACAAACTGGGACTTCATTTTTATATGATAGTTTTGAAAAAATTGATGAAAAGATGATGAGAAGTCTTTTACTTGATATTAATAATGAAACAAGTCGCCTTGCTGAGTTTGTTGAAAATGTATTAAATATGACTAAACTTCAAGCAAATCAACTCATATTACATCCATCGAATGAACTCATTGATGATATATTTAATGATTTATACCAAAGATTAATGAAACGACTAGGTGAACATCAATTGATATTTGAAGATCCAAATCAATTTGATACAGTTTATGCTGATATTCCATTGCTTATTCAAGTATTTATAAACTTAATTGATAATGCGTTACACCATACTTTTGAGGATTCAACAATTTATGTTTCTTATGAAAAAACGAAAACTGATGTGATCTTTAAAATTGAAGATAATGGTGGAGGAATTCAAAAAGAATATATTGATCATATTTTTGAAGATTTCGTCGGATTTGATTTTAAAAAGGGTGATACAAATCGTGGAATTGGCCTTGGTTTAAGTATTTGTAAGGCCATTGTTGAAGCACATGGTGGAAAAATAAAAGCAATCAATAACAATCAAAATGGCGCATCATTTATTTTTAATATTCCTTTGGTTGGAGGTAAGATGTCATGATATCTGAAAAGCATATTTTGATTATCGAAGATGACAAGGTCATTTTAAAATTTATGAAATTAGCTTTAGAAACTAATGGATATCAAGTCACTGGAACTGATCAAGGATCAATCGGTCTTAATATATTAATTAATCAAAATCCTGATCTTATATTATTAGATCTAGGACTACCAGATATAGATGGAGTCCAAGTCATTGAAGAAGTTCGAAAGGTTAAAACTACACCAATTATTGTCATCTCAGCGAGAGGTAGAGAGAATGATAAAGTTTTAGCACTTGATAGTGGTGCTAATGATTACATTACAAAACCTTTTAATATTGGTGAAGTTATAGCGAGAGTTCGAGTCGCTTTAAGAAATCAAGAACAAACGATAGAAAACAAACAATTCACATACAAAGATTTATTTGTTGATAGTGATAAACGGATTGTAAAAGTTGCTGATCAAACATTACATCTAACTCCGATTGAATATAAATTACTTGAACTTTTGATAATTCATCAAGGGAAAGTTTTGACCCATAGTTTTATTCAACAAAAAATATGGGGGTATCAAACTCAAGATGATTATCAATCACTTCGAGTTTTTATGGCATCCATTCGTAAAAAAATCCATAGTATAAAAAAAGATTCTCAATATATATTAACTGAAGTTGGTGTTGGTTATCGATTTATCGATGAATAAAAATAATTAAATTTAAAAGGATGGGACTCACATTGAAATTATGGAAAAATGGGACATTTTATACAATGTTAAACCAAATAAGTCATGTAAATCAGGTAATGACAAACAATGGAGTGATTATTGCAATCGATGAGGATGTAAAATTATATGAACCATCAGAAGTGATTGACCTTAAGGGCGGTTTTGTATTCCCAGGATTTAATGATAATCACATGCATCTTTTGGGGTATGGCAAAAGTCTTTTTTCTTTAAATGTCCATATGAATACATCTAAACATGAAGTATTAAGCCAGATTAAAGAACATTTTCATGATGAGTTATTACGTGTTGTAGGATATCTGAATGTTGGGATTACAAAAGAAGATTTAGATTTGATATCGAAAGATCAAGTTATTATATTACGACACAATGATTTTCATAGTTTTACAGTAAACTCTTACGCTTTAAATCTTTTAGGAATTCATCATGAAAACGGCATTATGATTGAACTCGAGGCACAACCTTTTGAAAAATTATGGGCTCAAGAATCGGATGAAGAACTTAGATTAAAAACGAAAAAGAGTATTGAAACTTTACATCAATTTGGTATAACATCCATCGTTACCGATGATTTATCTTATTATGCTAGTTATTTAGATACATTAAAAATTATTAATGATACGACGAGAGAAAATCCTTTGCGTGCTAATCTCCTAGTCCATCATCAAGTTTTAAATGATTATGCAAAAGATTTATATCGTCAGCATATGAATAATCCATACCTATCTTTTGATTGGGTTAAAGTTTTTTATGATGGCACATTATCCTCTAAAACGGCTTATCTTATCGATCCTTACAAACATGAGAATCATCATGGATACTCGATGGGACAGGAAAACTTTGAGTATATTTTAAATCAAGCTCGCAAAAATAATCTAGGCATCGCAGTGCATACCATTGGTGATCAAGCATTGAAAGAAGTGGTTGAATCATTAAAGAAATATCCGCCTGCAAAAGGATTTTATGATCGAATTATTCATGCATCTTTAGCGAATGAAGAGATTGTTAACATGATGAAAGGTATGCCAATTATCCTAGATATTCAATCCCAGTTTATTTCTAGTGATCTTCCAAGAGTTTTAAATCTATTTGATGATGTACCCATGATTTATCCATTAAAGTCATATATTGATCATGACATCGTGACGGTAGGTAGTTCAGATGCTCCAATTGAGATACCAAATCCATTACTCGGTATTGCAATTTCTGAATCTAGAGAAATTAATCATGTCATTTATCAAAAAGATGAAAGATTGTCACGTTATGAAAGTGTGAAACTCTATACAAAAGATGGAATTTTAGATCGAGAAGTGAAACGTGGACATATTGATGTTGGCTATTTGGCTGATTTTACCGTATTCGATAAGGATTTGTTAAATTGTTCACATAAAGATCTTTTAGATGCTCAAGTTTATATGACTATTGTTGACGAAAAGGTTGTCTATCAAAAATAAACCACAGGAGAAATCATGAAGACTATCGCAATCATATCATTTACAATCGTCTTGATTTCCTTCTGGATGATACAATCCTTTATACTTAAATCTATTCATTCCAATCAAATTGAGCAGGCGAAAAAACTGAGTTGGATCAGTCTAATTGTCATGGTGGTTGGAACTTATGTGGTTTTGATTTATATACCCCATTATTTAAATCAAGACTCTTTTTCATCTGATTTAAATGAGATTCAAAATGCAATCTTTATCATTTATTTAGTCTGTATGTTTATCTATCAATTTTTTGAATCTTATCATTTGAGAAGGATAGAT
>JAFGTI010000099.1 GCA_016934175.1 Acholeplasmataceae bacterium
ATCACTAAAGATAATTTTGTGTTTCAATACTGGTATCTTGATGATATCAATGTACCTTATGATTTTAGCACACCCGTCACAACCAACCTAATGATAAATGCCTATTGGTTAGAATCTTTTCAAGTGACATTTAATCCTAATAATGATGACGAAAGTATCATCATTGATGTTATTGAGGGGAGTCAAGTAACTAGAATTACTGATGTGACTAAAGAAGGATATACATTTGCTTATTGGTTTAGTACAGATGATAGTACTCCTTATGATTTTTCAACTCCTGTAACGGATGATCTTGCATTGAATGCGAAATGGGAGTTAACTGAAGCAGGAATTACAGCACTTATCAATGAAGACATTGCATATGTTGAATCTCATCTATATTTAAGTGATAATCAATTGAACTTCGCAAGAAATGGTCAAGTTAATAATAGTTTTATTGTTTGGATGATAAACTCAAAGCATATAATGAGTAATGGTGTTTTGGTCCGTATTTCTGATGAATTGGAAGATTCTACAACTAATATAACTGCAAGATTTTTACTAAATAATGTGACGATTGAAAAAGTATTTCAAATTGATTTAGCTTTAAAAGAAGTTGTTATTTCTGATAAACGTTCTGTTTCTTTTGAAAATCTTACGACAGAATACGATGTTATCGATGGTTCGATGGATTTATATTTTGAAGAAGATGGTTCTATACCGTATGTAAAATTAGACGATTTTTTTGGCTTAATTGAGGGATTTATAGATCCTGAAGTTGATTTTACAAAAACACTTACGAGTAACGAATATATGATGGAGTATCAGTATTATTCTGTAGAAGAGGATCACACTTACGATTTGATATTAACGATTAATACTGATGAAAACACAATATCTGTAAACGACCCCGGATTTTATTGGGCATATGTTTATTCAACAGAAACGAATTATGGACGACATATTAATTATCTCAGCGATTATTTAGATGAATCAAATGAAGAAGGTGGAGATCTAGTCTTTGATTTAGATGATTACGGTATGGATGCTCTATTTTATGAAGAAAGTTTAGTTTTACCTTTTTATCTTACAAATCAATTATTTGCCGGTTCTAGTTACTACAATGTATGTTATAACTATGATAGTCTATATGGTATATATTCATTACCAAAACAAGGTAGTGATGAATACGAATTGATTAATACAAGTTCAATGAATGGTGAACAATTACCGATAGATTTAGTGATTCATAATTTCAATATGCTTGCATTCAATCTAGATAACTTTTATGGGTTAAGAGATATTTTAGATATTGAAACTTATTATGATCTACTTTACGCAAATAAAACAAAGTTATTGTCTACGAGTGCAAAAACATTTGATAATGCACTATTTGATTTGCTCTATAAGACTTTCGACGATCCACATACGAGTTATGGTTCGAAATCTTATTTTAATAGTATAAGCTGGGAGGGACCAAGTCTTACATCACTTGATCAATTAGGACCTAGATATAGATCACTTTATGTAGATGGATTCTGGGCAGTTGATGATGAGATTATGGCTAAATGGGATTTTTATTCAGGTAGTGGAGCAGCTTACTCTGAAAATAGACCATTATACTGGTTTGTTGATGATGAGATGACTACGGTTGTATTACAGTTAAATGATTTCTCTACTTCAGATATTGATGAAGACAATGGATTTAATAGTGAAATGATTGCAAATTCATTTGAAGGTATTACACAATCTTTAATCCCTACAATAAATTTTGGAGATAAATTTTTCTATTACAACAGTAGTACTCAAACTTATGATTTTTCTGAGATTATAATCAAACATGCTGATATGGCAGATTATACAGACTATCAAAATGCACTGACTAACTTTGGCTATGTATATAATGCTGAAAATGATTTTTATACTCACACAATAGATGGGCATCCTTATACTTTGAGTATAGTTTATGATGCAGTATATCAGGTGATTTACATTGGATTGATTCAAGCAGAATTACCTTCAGAAGATATTGGAGATGTTTTTGTTACTGATATTGAAGATATTATTTATGCAGATAGTGCAGTTTATATGGAATTTATCATAGAAGAAATACTGGAAGAAAACCCACTGGTTGAAAATATTGTTTTAGATGTTACAGCTAACGGTGGAGGGAATGTAGGTGCTCTATATAGAGTGGTTGGATTTATTACTGACGAACCATTCAAAGTAACTTCAATGAATGTAGGTACTCAATCTAAATCAACAAGTTATATCCAGATTGATGGAATACAATCCTATGGTAATTTAAATTGGGCACTTTTAACTTCACATGCAACATATAGTGCTGCTAGTGAATTAGCAACAATATTTATGGAAAATGACTTTGGACCTATACTTGGTGTTCAATCTGGTGGTGGATCTGCATCAATCACACCAGTGTTACTTCCGAATGGCACATCATTTACTATGAGCAGTAATAACCTCAATGGATATAGAACAGGCTCCGGAACGGAAGAGGATCCTTATGTTTACTCTCCTAATGAATTTGGTATAACTGTTGATTATGAAATTCCTATTGGTGTAAATCCTGAGACTGATCGTTTATATAGATTAATCTATGATAATGATACACTTATGGGATATATCAATCAGTATTATGCTGATTAAGAGGCTACCCACTATGTTATTCATAATATTACATTGATATCTTATAGATCTTATGTGAAAACCAAGAGAAAATCACTTTGAAATTAGGGCTTTCTTTGAAGCTGAGGATGATGATGAATTGGTTAAGTAAATTATGAAAAAGACCTTTGAAACCACGACAAATAGTTGTGGTTTTTTATATGTGTAAATGTGATTAAAGGTGAAGGAGATTTAGTTCAAAACATCTATTGATTACTTATCTGTCGTGCGTATGCGCGTGTTTCACATAATATAAAGAGCTACTTTTTTTGC